>DASVIK010000318.1:0-8435 GCA_036382135.1 Candidatus Limnocylindrales bacterium
CTCGTGGCTGCCGCGAGCGCGCCGTTCGAGCTTGTCGTCGTGAACCGCTATCCGTTCGCGGCCGCCGCGGCCCGATCGGGCATCGAGCTCGACGCGCTCGTCGAGGAGATCGACATCGGCGGGCCGTCCATGGTCCGAGCCGCGGCCAAGAACCACGCGAGCGTGGCCATCGTCACCTCGCCCGCCCGCTACCCGGCGATCCTCGCGGCGCTGGCGGAGGAGGGGAGCGTGCCGCCGGGACTGCGGGCCGCCCTGGCCATCGAGGCGTTCCGCCACACGGCGGCGTACGACGCCCGGATCGTGGAGGAGCTGCCGGCCCGGATGGTCGCGGCCGGCGTCGAGCTGCCGCCGGATCCGGGCCTGCCCGGGTCGCCGGACCCCTACCCACCGACGCTCACGATCGCCCTCGAGAAGGTCGAGACGCTGCGCTACGGGGAGAACCCGCACCAGCCCGCCGCCCGCTACCGGCGCCCCGGCGAGCGGCCCGAGGCCGGCCCGTTCGCCACGGGCGCGCCGCCACTCCAGGGCAAGGCCCTGAGCTACAACAACGTGCTCGACGCCTCGGCGGCGACCGCGCTCGCGCGGGCGCTCCGCGGGCCGGCCTGCGTGATCGTCAAGCACACGAATCCGTGTGGCGCCGCGGAGCGTCCGACGCTCCTCGAGGCCTGGCGTGACGCGCTCGCGGGCGACCCGATCTCGGCATTCGGGGGCGTCGTCGCCCTCACCCGCCCGGTCGACGGGCCGGTCGCCAGCGCGCTCGTGTCGATCTTCCTCGAGGTGGTCGTCGCCCCTGCCTTCGAGCCCGAGGCGCTGGCGATCCTGGCCGGCAAGCCGAACCTGCGCGTGCTCGTCCACCCCCCGCTGGCCGGCGACGGCCCGCCGGTCCCGACGTCGCCGACCGGTGGCTTCCGCACGGCCGGCGGGGCCGTCCTCGTCACGGCGCCGGACACGCTCCCGGACGATCCCGCGACCTGGCGCGTCGCGAGCGCCCGCTCCCCGACGGACGCCGAGCGGCGCGACCTCGATCTTGCCTGGCGGCTGTGCCGCGGCGTCACGAGCAACGCGATCGTGCTCGTGCGCGACGGCCGGCTCGTCGGGCTCGGCAGTGGCCAGACGAGCCGGGTCGACGCGGCGCGCCAGGCGGTCGAGAAGGCGCGGACGATCTCCGGCCCCGATGCCACGAGGGGCGCGGCTTGCGCCTCGGACGCGTTCTTCCCGTTCCCCGACGGGGTCGAGGCGTGCCTGGCCGGCGGGGTGACGGCGTTCGCCCAACCGGGCGGCTCGGTGCGCGACGCCGAGGTGATCGCCGTGGCGGACCGGGCCGGCGCGACGATGCTCCTGACCGACGTCCGCCACTTCCGCCACTGAGGCGGCGGCCGGTCTCATGAGCGGCGCCGTTCGCCCGGATCGGCGAGCGAGCGTAGACTGGATGCTCATCGAATCGACATCGCGCCCAGGTATGAGCGCCGCAGCCAACGAGGTGCAACATGGTCGAGCAGTTGGATCCGCCGGTGGTCGAGACCACCGCCGAGAAGGCTCCGTCACCGGAGGAAGGGCCCGTCGGCGAGGCATGGACCGCTCCGAACGGCACGTCGGGTGAGGCGCGCTTCCGGGACTGGATGGCCCAGCTCCAAACGATGATCGACGGCCTGACGACCGCCGCCGCGCCGCACGTCCGCGAGATCGCCGCCAAGGCTGCGGAGCTCGCCGCGAAGGCCGGCGAGGCCGCGGGACCGTTCGCCAAACGGGCGGCCGTCGCGACCGAAGACGTCGGGCACAAGGTCGCCGCCAAGAGCCGCGACTTCGCCGCCGACATGCGCCGGTTGACGGAGTCCGAGGCGGCACCCGCGGGCGAGGAAGCCCCAGCCGCCGCGGCGCCGACCGCCGAACCGACGGTCGAGCCGACCCCCGAGTCGCCGTTCACCGAGCCCTCCAACCCGGCCTGATCCGGCCGCTCCCGATCGGGGTCGGGTCGCGCCGGCGGTCGTCCTACTAGGATCGCGACCCATGCCCGATCGCCGACGCTACTACCTCACGACCGCGATCGCCTACGCGAACAACCGGCCGGGCCTGCACACGCTCTACGAGGTCGTCGCCGCGGACGTGCTCGCCCGCTGGCACCGGATGATCGGCGACGACACGCGCTTCCTCACCGGCACCGACGAGTACTCGGTGAACATCGCGATGACGGCCGAGGAGCAGGGCAAGACCCCCAAGGCCTTCGTCGACGAGATGGTCGAGCTGTTCCGGACCGCCGAATCGGCGCTCGGGATCTCCCCGGACCGGTTCATCCGGACGACCGACCCGGACCACCAGCGGGCGGTCCACGAGTTCATCCGCCGCGCCCACGCCATGGGCGACCTCTACCCCGGCACGTACGAGGGCTGGTACTGCCCGAACGAGGGCTTCGTGCCCAAGGCCCAGCTCGTCGAGGACGCGGCCGGAACCCACTGCGCCAACCATCCCACGGTCGCCCTGCAGTGGCTGTCCGAGCGCAACTGGTTCTTCCGACTCTCGAAGTACCAGGCGGCCCTCGAGGCCCACTACGCCGAGCACCCCGACTGGGTCCAGCCAGAGTTCCGCAAGAACGAGATGCTCGGCTTCATGGCCGGCGGCCTCGAGGACTTCTCGGCCAGCCGCCAGAACGCGAAATGGGGCATCCCGTTCCCGATCGCCGAGAACGGCGATTCCGCTCAGCGCGAGGACGGCTCCTGGGATCCCGAGGCCGGCACCGTCTACGTCTGGTTCGACGCGCTCATCAACTACATCACCGGCACCGGCTTCCCCGACGATCCCGGCTACACGAAATGGTGGCCGGCCGACCTCCACGTCATCGGCAAGGACATCAACCGGCTCCATACGATCATGTGGCCGGCGATGCTCATGAGCGCCGGCCTGCCGCTGCCGCGCCGGGTCTGGGTCCACGGCTGGTTGCTCGCCCAGGGCGAGCGGATGAGCAAGAGCCGGGGCAACTTCCTCGATCCCAACGATGTCGTCGCCGCGCTCGGCACGGACGGCGCCCGCTTCGTCATGCTCCGTGAGGTCGCCTTCGACCGCGACTCGGACGTGTCGTGGGAGTCGTTCGTCCGCCGCTACAATGCGGACCTGGCCAACGATTTCGGCAACCTCGTGAACCGGACTGTCGCGATGGCCGGCCGCTACCTCGACGGCGAGCGCCCGGCGCCCACCCGCGACGGGTCGCTGCACGCGTCCTGGGCGATCGCCCGAGAACGTGTCGCGGAGCATCTCGAGGCCTGCCTGCTCCACGAGGCCCTGGCGAGCCTCTGGACGTTCGTCGGCGACGCGAATCGCTTCGTCGACGCCGAGAAGCCGTGGGATCTCAACAAGGCCGCGAAGATCGGCGACGCGGAGTCGGCCACCCGCCTGCGCGGCGTCCTGGGCGACCTCATCGAGGCGTGCCGGCTCATCGCGCTCGCGGCCGCCCCGTTCATGCCCAACACCGCGCCGCTCGTCCTCGCCCAGCTCGGCTACGTCTACCCGTACGGGCCGGACGGGAACGGCGGCCCGCTGCTCCACGACGAGCTGCGCTGGGGCGCCCTGGCGAACGTGCACGGCCGCCTCACGGCCCCCGAGCCGCTCTTCCCGCGGCTCGACGTCGCCGCCGAGGCCGGCTGAGCCAGGCCGCCGGCGGAGGCCCGGTCGCCCCGGTGGCGCATCGGCCGAACGGCGGTCGCCGGCCGGCGGACCACCCGATGCGACTCGTCGACAGCCACTGCCACATCCAGGCCGACCGCTTCGACGCGGACGCCGACCTCGTGCTCGGCGCGGCCCGCCTCGCCGGCGTCGAGCGGATCCTCGTGCCCGGCTGGGATCGGCCTTCGAGCGAGCGCGCCCTCGCGCTCGCCGATCGGTTGCCGTGGCTCGACGCGGCGGTCGGCGTCCATCCCCACGAGGCTGCGGCCGTGGACGACGAGGCCTGGCGCTGGTTCGTCGACGCGGCACGGGACCCACGCGTCGTGGCGATCGGCGAGACGGGCCTCGACTACGACCGGGTCTTCAGCCCCATCCCGGATCAGCTCGCCAATCTCCGGCGCAACGTCGCGCTCGCCCTGGCGACCGGCAAGCCGGCCATCCTCCATTGCCGATCCGCGGCCGGCCGGCGCGATGCCCAGGACGCGCTGGCGGGGGAGCTGCGGGCCGCCGGGTTCGGCGATCCGGCGGTCGGGCGGACCTTCGGCGGGCGTCCGCCGGCCATCGTCCACAGCTTCTCAGGCCCGCTCGACTACGCTGAGACGATGCTCGCCCTCGGCTGCGCGATCAGTTTCAGCGGGCTCGTGTTCCGGCCCGGCGAGGAGGCGAGCGCGACGGTGGCGGCCCGGGTGCCGGCCGGACGGCTGCTCGTCGAGACCGATTCGCCGTACCTGAGCCCGCCGGGCGCGCCACGCCGGCGCAACGAGCCGGCCTTCGTCGCCCTCACCGCCGCCTGGGTCGCGGAGCGGCGCGCCGTCGCGCCCGAGGCGCTGGGCGGCGACCTCGTCGCGGCCTATGACGCGATCCTGCAACGGGACCGGGGCGTGCCACGTCTCTGATGGTGTCGAGCCCGAACAAGAGGTATCCACCATGCGATCGCCCACGTCGCCGATCCCATCGGCCAGCCGGGCGTCCCGTATCTTCCTGACCGCCTTCCTGGTCCCGGCCTTCGTCGTCGCCGGCTGCGCCGTCGGCGCGACGTCCGTGCCGCCGACGCCCACCCCGACCACGAGTCCCGTGGCGATCGAGTCGCCATTGCCGTCCACTGCCACGGTTCCGCCGAGCGCCTCGCCGAGCCCATCGCCCACCACGGCACCCACGCCGACGCCGACCACCCCGCCGACGCCGAAGCCGGCCCCGACGGTCCGTCCGTCGACCCCGGCGGCCTGCGCGACCAGCATCGCGATCGGCCTGGCCCCGAGTGACCGGCTCACGAAGGTGACCGTCGCGTCGGGCGCCACGCTCGACAGGATCACGTTCACGTTCGGGACCTCGAGCGGCCAGCCGTCCGGCACCAAGCCGACCCGCGAGCTCCGTCCGACCAGCCCACCGTTCTCGCTCGCCGGATCCGGCCGGGCCGTCACCGTCGCCGGCCACCGGTTCTTCGCCGTGACGTTCCGGGGCATGGCCATCATGGACGCGCAGGGCAACCCGACGTACACCGGGCCCAATGACATCCACGCGAACGCGCCGGCCGTCCGCGAGCTCCGGCTCGTCGACGACTTCGAGGGCGTCGTCCAATGGATCGTCGGGGTCAACGGCCGCGGCTGCGTCGCGGTGACCCGCCTGACCGCGCCGACCCGGATCGTCGTCTCCGTCACGCAACTGTAGGTGGGGTGCGGCCGGCCGCACGGCCCCCGCCGCACCCGTCGCTCGTGCCCGCCTTGACACCGCGGACGGGCGTCGCTACGATGTTGGCACTCTCACATCGAGAGTGCTAATCGGCCGATCGAGGCCCGCCCGACGACCATCCGCCGCAAGCGGCAGAGGGGTCGGATCGCGGGCAGATCGCCGGGACGCGCTCACCAGATCGACGGGACGTCCTCCGACCGGAACCGGTCGCTGTCGACGTCCTCGCGTCCAGAGCGCCCGCGACAGGCGCTGAAGGAGGATCGCACCTTGGCCACCGCCACAAAGACCGCGCCAACGACCGCGACGCATCTTCGCCCGCTCGGCGACCGCGTCGTCATCCAGCCCACCGCTCGCGAAGAGATGACCAAGAGCGGCATCGTGCTGCCGGACACCGCAAAGGAAAAGCCCCAGGAGGGCACCGTCCTCGCCGTCGGCCCGGGCCGGATCCTCGACGACGGGAAGCGCGAGCAGATCGACGTCAAGAAGGGGGACAAGGTCCTGTACGCGAAGTACGCCGGGACCGAGTTCAAGGTCGAGGGTGAGGATCTCCTCATCGTCAGCCAGAAGGACATCCTCGCCGTCGTCGAAGGCTGACCCCATGGGCCGGTCTTGCGTCACCCGTCACATCACGGAGGGTTAAACCACCTCATGGCAAAGCAGCTCATCTTTGACGAGACCGCTCGTCGATCGCTCAAGCTGGGCATCGACCGCCTGGCCGACGCGGTCCGCGTCACCATCGGCCCCAAGGGCCGCAACGTCGTCCTCGACAAGAAATTCGGCTCGCCGACGATCACCAACGACGGCGTCACGATCGCTCGCGACATCGAGCTCGACGATCCGTTCCAGAACATGGGCGCGCAGCTCCTCAAGGAGGTCGCGACCAAGACCGACGACGTCGCCGGCGACGGCACCACCACCGCGGTCGTGCTCGGCCAGGCGATGGTCGCCGAGGGCCTCCGCGTCGTCACCGCCGGTGCCAACCCGATGGTCGTGAAGCGCGGCATCGAGAAGGCCGTCGAGGTCATCGTCGCCGAGATCAAGAAGCAGGCCCGCCCGGTCGACAACCGCGCCCAGATCGCGGCCGTCGCCGCCATCAGCGCCGCGGATCCGGAAGTCGGCGAGATCATCGCCGAGGTGATGGACAAGGTCGGCAAGGACGGCGTCATCACCGTCGAAGAGGGCCAGAGCCTGGGCCTCGAGAAGGAATACACCGAGGGCATGCAGTTCGACCGGGGCTACATCTCGGCGTACTTCGTGACCAACCCCGACCGCATGGAAGCGGTCCTCGAGGGCCCCAAGATCCTCATCACGGACAAGAAGATCTCGAGCGTCCAGGACATGCTCCCGGCTCTCGAGAAGGTCGTCCAGCAGGGCAAGCCGGTCGTGATCATCGCCGAGGACATCGACGGTGAGGCGCTCGCCACCCTGGTCGTGAACAAGCTCCGCGGCACCGTCCAGGTCCTGGCCGTCAAGGCCCCGGGCTTCGGCGACCGTCGCAAGGAGATGCTCCGCGACATCGCGATCCTCACCGGTGGCACCGTCATCAGCGAGGAGATCGGCCGCAAGCTCGACTCCGTCACCCTCGAGGACTTCGGCGAGGCCCGCCGTGTCGTTTCCACGAAGGACGACACGACCCTCATCGACGGGGCGGGCTCGCCGGACCAGATCAAGGCCCGGATGACCCAGATCAAGGCCCAGATCGAGGAGACGACCTCGGACTACGACAAGGAGAAGCTCCAGGAGCGCCTTGCCAAGCTGTCCGGCGGCGTCGCCGTGATCAAGGTCGGCGCGGCCACCGAGGTCGAGCTCAAGGAGAAGAAGCACCGCATCGAGGATGCCCTCTCGACGACCCGCGCGGCCGTTGAGGAAGGCCTCGTCGCCGGCGGCGGCACGACCCTCCTCCAGGCGATCCCGGCGCTCGACAAGCTCAAGCTGGAAGGCGATGAGCAGGTCGGTGTCGACATCGTCCGCAAGGCGCTCGAGGCGCCGGCCCGCCAGATCGCCGACAACGCCGGCGCACGTGGCGAGGTCGTCGTGGACGCCGTCAAGGCCGCCAAGATCGGCCACGGCTTCGACGCCCTCAAGGGCGAATACACGGACATGTTCAAGGCCGGCATCGTGGACGCCGCGAAGGTGACCCGATCGGCCCTCCAGAACGCGGCCTCCATCGCGGCCATGGTCCTGACGACGGAGACGTTGATCACGGACCTGCCCGAGAAGGAGAAGGCCGGCGCCGGCGGTGGCCACGGCCACGACGGCGGCGGCGGGATGGACTTCTAGTCCGTCGTTCCTCGCAGACAAGAAGGCCCCGGGCATCGCCCGGGGCCTTCTCGATTCACGCGGCGCCGGCCGAGAGGCGGGCCATCCATCCACGGATGCCCGCCTTTCACGCTACCTACCCGGGATGAAGATGTAGCCGTGCATCGCGGTTCCGCCGTTCGAGGTGGACGAGATGTCGGCCCTCCAATGCCATCCCTTGAGCGTCCCCGTGCCATGGCAGACGCCCTTGCCGGTCCACACGCCGTGCGCGAAGTCCACGAACGTGCCGATGAACGCGCACTGCCACGTACCGAGGGGATAGGCGTCCGGCCGATGGACACCCGTGCCCCAGAGCACGCCGCGGTTCGTCTTGACGTTGCCGATCCAGTTGACGACATCCTCCTGGTAACCGGCCACGTGCGGGTCGTTCGTCGGAGCGGGATCCGATACCTGGGCATCGCTGAATCCGCGCGTCCAAACGATGTCGCCGTGCGTGATCGTCGTGCCCGGGCTGAGGATGGCCACCGGGCTTGCCGTGCCCACGACCTCGATCTTCGTCGTCTTCGCGAGCACGGTGGACGCCGAAGTGGCGACTAACAGGCCTGCCATGACGAGCGCGATGACTGGTCGCTTCATGTCCCCTCCTCGCCAGCGTTGACGCTGGACGTCCGGGCGGGTCGGTCTCGCCAGTGGCTCCGCGCGGTCCCGGCGGCCAGGGTGTGGGCCGCGTGTCAGAGCCTCCCGCAAACACATGAAACTAGCGCTCAGATCACCATGATGGCTAGAGCGGAACGGCCCCAATCGCACGGGCAGCGCCGGCCACGGTCATCGCG
>DASVIK010000319.1:0-4330 GCA_036382135.1 Candidatus Limnocylindrales bacterium
CGGAGAGACTGCGGCCCGGGGCTCGCTGGCAGCCCGCCCGGTGCTGGAGAATCGAAAGAGGCTTCGCGCGTGGGGGGAGACGTGCGAAGCCTCGGCGGCGATGCTAAACCAAATCGACGAGAGCCTGCAACCCATGAATGCGATATGAGCGACGAGGCCGCTCCGCCGACACCCCACGACTGGCGTCCCGACCGGTTCATGGTCGTCGTGGCCCACCCGGACGACGCCGACTTCGGCCCGGCCGCGACAGCGGCGACCTGGATCGACCGGGGCTCGCGGGGCTGGCTGGTCTGCTGCACGAGCGGCGACGCGGGCGGCGAGGACGCGGCCCTCGATCCGCTCGAGCTGTCGGCGACCCGAGAGGCGGAGCAGCGCGTCGCGGCGGCGATCGTCGGGTACGAGGGCGTGAGCTTCCTCCACCAGCCCGACGGCGCGCTCGCCAACGACCTGGCCACGCGCGAGCTGCTCGTCCGGGAGATCCGGACGTTCCGGCCCGACGCCGTCCTGTGCAACGACCCGGAGATGCTCTTCTGGGACGGCGGCGGGATCAACCACACCGACCATCGGACCGCCGGGATCGCGGCCGTCGACGCGGTCTACCCGGCCGCGCGCAACCCGATGGCCTTCCCGTGGCTCGTCCGCGACGGCCTGGCGCCCCATCGGGTGCGACGCCTGTACCTGTTCTGGACCGAGAAGGCGAACGCGTGGGTCGACGTCTCGACGACCGTCGAGCGCAAGATCGACGCCCTCCGCGCCCACGCCAGCCAGATCACGAAGCCCGACGAGCTCTCCGTGGAGCTGCGGAAATGGGCCGCCGAGGCAGGCACGAAGGTCGGGGCGGCAGCGGCCGAATCGTTCCGGCTCGTCGTCCTCGACGACGACGACGAGTCTGCCGACGAGGCGAGTGCCATCGCCGCGGAGGTCGAGGGGGCCGACGCCGCCGGATAGAGGGTCGCTGCCCTAGGCGTCGATCTCCTCGAGGAGGATCGGGCGGATCTGGGCCCAGGCGTTCCAGACCTCGGTGAGCGGATCCGCTCGACGGCCGAGGATCCCGACGAGTTCACCGAGGGTGAGGTCCGGTGCCGCGCCGAGGATGTACTCGTCGGCCGCCACGGTCACGTCACGGTAGAGCTCGGTGAGCTCCGTTTCGGCCGGCCAGCGGCGCACCCGCATCGGGTCGAGGCCGGCGTAGCTCAGGGCGAGCGAGACATCGCGCTGGGTGGGGACGCGATCGTCCGAGAACCCGCCCATGCCGTCGAAGCGGAAGCCCAGCGACGAGAGGGCGAGGGCGATGTCCCGGCCCTGGGTCCGGTTGAACGGAGCCCAGAACGGGTGGTCCTCGGGGAGGACGAAGGCGCACGCCTCGATGGCCCGCGAGACGATGGCGTCGATGAGGTCGGCGAGCTGGATCTGCCAGCGCCGCTGGACGACCGTATCCTCGCCGGCGAGCTCGAGGACGAGCCGCTGCATGACGGCCCGGTCGCCCGCGAGCAGGCGCAGGAGCGCCGGATGGCCGCCCGACCGAACCGCGGCGACGAGCGCGCCATCGTCTTCGACCGGGGCCTGGGCTTCGGCGGGTCCCGGAGCGGTCTGGCCCGCCCACGTCGCCGCGACGGGCACCGCGATCGGGGTCTCCTCGGTCGGCGCCGGATCGGGTTCCTGGGGCCGACGTCGATCGGGGCGCGCCTTGGCCGCGATCTCCGCCTCGCGGGCCTCGTCCTCGCAGGTGGCGAGCGACTCACGGGCGAGGACGCACGACTCCGCGGCACCCTCCGCCTGCACCCGGGCGGCATCCGCCTCGACCGTCAGTCGCTCGATCATGGCCTGGATGGCCGCCGCCGCTTCCCGCTCGCGGGTAAGCGTCGATGCGGCGTCGCGCGCGGCCGCGTTGACCCGGTTGATCTCCTGGAGCCAGTCGCGGGCGGCCTGCTCGACGGCCTCGCGCGATCCCGCCCGGCCGCGCTCCATCCGGAAGGTGTTCTGGGCCTCGTCCTTGGCCGCCCGCTGGGCGCGAGGCTCCGCGATCGCCTCGGCCGCATCCGCCTGGGCCACGTGGTCGTCGAAGGTGCGCTGCGCCTCGCGCAGCGCGTCGGTCGCCTCGTCGGCCGAGATGCGCATCCGTTCCGCCAGTGCGCAGCGCTCGTCGACGGTATTGCGGGCATCCGCGCACGGGTCGGCCGCCGGTCGGGCGGCCCGCGCCGGGTCATCCCGGGTCCCGGGCCTGTCGGTCGAGCGGCGGCCCCCGGGTCGAGCGGTCGCCCGCGGTCGGGCCGGAGCCTGTACGGGCTCGGGAGCGGTCGCGACCGTGATGTTGCCGGCGACCTCGTCCACGCCGGCCTCATCGGCCGTGCCGGCGACCTCGGCCGTGGCGGCGATGCTGGCCATGACGGCCGTGACGGCCGTACCGGCCGAGCCGCGGCGGGCACGCATCGCCGCTTCGAGGATCGCGACACCCGAGCCTGCCTCCGTCTCGTGCAGGGCCACCGGGTGGCCCGGACGCCCGACGAGCAAGGGGACCCCGACGCCGCCCTCAGCCGCCCCATCTTCCGGCGCGGCCGCATCGCCGCGCGTCACGCCGGACGCCGCGATCGCCGCAAGTACCGGATCGTGGCCCGAGTCGATCGTCAGCCCGACCGATCGGTCGGCTGGATCGTCGGGTCTGGCATCGGCGACGGTTCCGGGATCGGCGGCTTCGTTGGTCACGGTGGGGGTCTCCGGCGCTACGGGGGAGGAGTCGTGCGGAAGGGCGGAACGAACGGCCGTTCCCTTCCGGCCGCGTGGAGCGCCAACGGTCGGGATGATGATGTCAGAGTGCTGCCGGTCGATGTCGGCGGGCCCGCCTCGGGCAACGCGGCGCGGTTCGGGCGCGAACGGGTCCCCGGCGAGGGTGGTCGCCCATGGGCGGATGGGCACGCTGCCGGGCGTCACCGTGAGCCGGATCTGCCGGGGGGTGGGATGTCGGGTCCGGAGGATGGCGATGAGAGCGGCGCCGGCGACGATCCCCAGGATCCCGCCCAGCGCCAGGAAGCCCAAATCGCTGGCGATCACGGCCGACCTCCTCGACCGGTCGGTGGCGCGCGACCCGACCGGGCGTTTCCCCGGGGTCAGGGTAGGTGCCGGTCCATCGAGCGTCAACTCGCGGCGCCCGTGCGCCGAGGTCGAGGAGCGCGGCTGCGGAGGAGGTCGGACGTCACGGGACGGCGATGGTACAGGGGGTCGCCCCATGACGCCCCGCCCCGCCCGCGAGCACGCGGAACGGACGATCGTCGGGCGGGCCCCCGGACCGCCGGGCGCCGTCTTTGCGCCCGCTCCGACGCGGATGGTAGATTCGGTCAGGCGTCCTCCGCCACTCGCGTACCACCCTGCCCGCTTCCCCCCGCAGGAGAGGCACGACCAGCTCGTGGCCATCGATCCCTACCAGGAGTTCCTCGTCCAGCCGGTGGACGCGTCCTGGCTGCAGTGCAATATCGAGTGTCAGGAAGCGTGCCCGGTCGGCACGAACTGCCGCGGCTACCTGAACCTCGCCGCCGAAGGACGATTCGAAGAGGGCTACATCCTGAGCCGCGATCCGAATCCGGTCGCGGCGATGTGCGCGTATGTCTGCTCCGCTCCCTGCGAACGTGCCTGCCGCCGGGGCGACATCGACCGGCCGCTCGCCATCCGGGCCATGAAGCGGTTCCTCGTGGAGTGGCACGAGGCGTCCGGCATCCCCGACGCGATGCCCCAGATCGAACCGCGAGCGGAGCGCGTCGCCGTGGTCGGGGCCGGCCCGGCCGGACTCGCCGTTGCCCGCGAGCTGGCGTTGAAGGGTGTCGCGGTGACCGTGTACGACAGTCTGCCGTACGCCGGCGGCACGATGCTCATCGGCGTGCCGGCGTTCCGCCTGCCGCGCGAGGCGATCGAGAAGGACGTCCGGCTCATCGAGCGGCTCGGGGTGACCTTCGTCTTCAACACCGCGATCGGCACCGACATCACGTTCGATCAGCTCCAGCGCGAGTTCGGTGGGGTCGCCATCACGGCCGGCGCGATGAACGCCGTCGAGCTCGACGTGCCGGGCTCGGACCTGGGTGGCGTGCAGTACGGCGTCGACTTCATGAAGCAGGCCAACCTCGGCCAGCCCCTCGAGGTCGGATCGGACGTCGTCGTCATCGGCGGCGGCTACACGGCGATGGACTGCTCGCGGACGAGTCTCCGCCACGGGGCCGAGAACGTCACGATCGCCTACCGGCGAACGCGTTCCGAGCTGGTCGTCGACGAAGAGGAACTGGGCGAGACCGAGCGCGAGGGCGTCCGGATGGAGTTCCTCGTCAGCCCGGTCGAGCTCATCGGC
>DASVIK010000320.1:0-4596 GCA_036382135.1 Candidatus Limnocylindrales bacterium
CATGATGGTCCCGTTCCTGTGGATGATCTCGACGTCCCTGAAGACGCGGGCCGAGGTTTTCGCGGTGCCGCCCACCCTGCTGCCGCACGATCCCCAGTGGCAGAACTACCCCGACATGTGGAACTCGCTTCCGTTCGGGTCGTTCTTCTTCAACTCCATCAAGCTCGCGACGCTCAACACGATCGGGGCGCTGATCAGCTGTTCGATGGCCGCCTACGCGTTCGCCGTCCTGCGCTTCCGGTTCCGCGAGCCCCTGTTCGCCCTCCTGCTCGTCACCCTCATCATCCCGTTCCAGGTCGTGCTGGTCCCGAACTTCGTGCTCTACCGGCTGCTGCCCCACCCGTTCAGCACGAGCGGCAACTGGATCGGGACGCAGGAGCCGCTGTGGGTGGGGGCGTTCCTGGGCGGGGCGTTCGGGACGTTCCTGCTGCGCCAGTTCTTCCTGTCGATCCCGCGCGAGCTGGCCGACGCGGCCCGGGTCGACGGCGCGAACCCCTGGCACATCTACCGGCACATCTACCTGCCGCTGGCGAAGCCGGCCCTCGCCACGCTCTCGATCTTCACGTTCATGTGGACCTGGAACGACCTCATCGACCCGATCATCTATCTGCGCGACGTCTCGAGCTTCACGCTCACCGCCGGCCTGTCCCTGTTCCAGGGCCAGTACGTCGGCAAGTGGCCGTTGCTCATGGCCGGGGCACTGGTGAGCGTCCTCCCGATGATCGTGCTGTTCGTCATCGCCCAGCGTCACTTCGTGCGGGGCATCGCCATGTCCGGGATCAAGGGATGAGCGCCGTGATCGCGTCCGGCCTGCCGCTCTACCGCCAGATCGAGACGGACGTCCGTGACCGGATCCGCTCGGGCGACCTCGCGCCCGGCGCCCAGCTCGAGACCGAGGTCGAGCTGATGGATCGCTACGGCGTGAGCCGGGCCACCGTCCGGCAGGCGCTCCGCGAGCTCGTCGCCGGTGGCTTCCTCGAGATCCGCCGCGGCCTCGGCACATACGTGACCCAGCGCCGTTTCGAGCACACGATCGGCGGCTTCTACTCGTTCAGCCGCGAGATCGAGCGGCACGGCCTCCAGCCGGGGACGCGGGTGCTCGGCCTGGGCGTCGAGCGGGCCGACGAGGCGGTCGCGGACGCTCTCGGGCTCGACCCCGGCACGGCCGTCGTGGCCCTCCGTCGCCTCCGGCTGGCGGGCGACGATCCGCTCGTCGTCGAGACGAGCTACCTGCCCGCGGCGCGCTTCCCCGGCCTCGAGGTCGTCGATTTCGGGCGGGTCCGCCTGTACGACACCCTCACCAACGCCTACGGCTGCCGGCCCACCCGGGCCCGCGAGACGTTCGAGCCCGTCCTCGTCACCGCGGACGAGGCGGCCCTCCTCGGCCAGCGCCGCGGCGAGCCCGCCCTGCGGGTCGAGCGGGTCGCGTTCGACCAGGACGATGCGCCGATCGAGTTCTGCCGGTCCACCGTCCGCGGTGACCGCTACCGCTACTCCGTGGAGCTGCGCGACCGATGAGAGAGCCGATCCAGGCTGCGGCCCGGACCCTCGAGGGGCTGCTGACCTGGCGGGAGTCGTCGACCTCCGGGGAGGCGGTCGCCGCGGCCATCGCCGCGGCACGGTCCGCCCCGGCCGCGGCGCGCGACATCCTCGCCGGCGCGAACCGGGTCGTCCTGACCGGGGCCGGCTCGTCCTACTACCTGGCGCTGGCGGCGGCGGCCGCGGCCCGCGAGGCGACGCACCGCGCCTTCACGGCCGCGCCGCCCTCGGAGATCCTCCTGCGGCCGGACGGCGTCCTCGTCGGCGACGACCCGGCGACTGAGGCCGTCGTCATCATCTCCCGGTCCGGCTCGACGTCGGAGGCGGTCGCCGCCGCCGATCGGGCCCGGGAGCGCGGTCACCCGACGATCGCCGTCACGTGCCGGGCCGGCAGCACCCTGGCCGGCCGCACGGACGTGACCCTGGTCTCCCCGGCGGGGGACGAGGAGGCCATCGTCATGACCCGCTCGTTCGCGAGCATGCTCGCCCTCCTGATCGGGGTCGTCGCGGCGGTCGCCCGCGACGAGACGCTCGCGGAGGACCTCGGTCGCGCGGCGGATCGCTGGCCGGACGTCTCGGCCGCGGCCGCGGTGGGCCGGCGGTTCGGCACGACCGACTGGAGCCGGGTCGTCATCCTCGGTGGCGGGGCCGCCTTCGGCATCGCGCTCGAATGGGGCCTCAAGCTGACCGAGACGAGCCAGGTCCCGACGAGCACGTACGAGCCGCTCGAGTTCCGCCACGGCCCCATCTCCGTGTGCGAGCCGGGCATGCTGGTCGTCGGGCTCATCGGCGGCCCCGGCGCTGCCGAGGAGCTGCGCGTCGTGGCGGAGGCGGCCCGGTTCGGAGCGGAGACCTGGGTCCTGGCACGGGACGAGGAGGAGGCACGCGACGCTCCCGGCACGGTCAGCCTCATCGGCCGTGGGCTCCATCCCGCGGCGCGCCTGCCGCTATTGCTCCACCCGGCCCACGCGCTCGCCCTGACCCTCGCCCTCACCCGCGGCTGCGACCCCGACGCCCCTCGCCACCTCGGTCAGGTCGTCATCATCGATCCGCCATGAGCGCACCGAGCGACCCGAGCGAGCCGAGCGATCCGGGACTCCGCCTGGCCGACTTCCGCCCGCGCTCGATGCTGCGGGTCCCGGCCCATCAGGTGGACCGGCCGCGCTTCCCGGCCATCGACGCGCACAACCACCTCGGCTCGCCGTTCGCTGGCGACTGGCCCGATCGCTCGCCGGCCGAGCTCGCCGCCGTGCTCGACGAGGCGGGCATCGAGGCCATCGTGGACCTCGACGGCGGCCAGGGCGACGCGCTCTCGCAGGAGATCGAGCGCTGGAAGATGCCCGGGCGGGACCGCGTGGTCGTGTTCGCCGGGCTCGATTACGCGGGCTGGGCGGACGATCCCGCGTTCGGGGAGACCGAGGCGCGGCGCCTGCGCGATTCGGCCGCCCGGGGTGCCCGGGGCCTGAAGGTCTGGAAGCACCTGGGCCTGGTCGCCACCGACCCGCTCGGACGCGTCGTTCCGGTGGACGACGCGAGGCTGGACCCGCTCTGGGCGACGGCCGCGGAGCTCGACTTGCCGGTGATCATCCACATCGCGGATCCCGTCGCGTTCTTCGAGCCGCTCGACGCCACGAATGAACGCTGGGAAGAGCTCATCGACCACCCGGACTGGCACTTCGCGGGATCGACGCCGTTCGACGAGCTGCTCGCTGCCCTCGGCCGGCTCGTGGCGCGCCATCCGCACACGACGTTCGTCGGGGCGCATGTTGGCTGTGCCGCGGAGGATCTCGGCCTGGTCGGCCGCCTCCTGGACGCGAACCCGAACCTCCACGTCGACCTGGCCGCGCGCCTGGGCGAGCTCGGTCGCCAGCCATACAGCACGCGCGCGTTCATGCTCCGCCACGCCGACCGGATCCTGTTCGGCGTGGACATGGCGCCCGACCCGGCGATCTACCGGATCCACTACCGGTTCCTCGAGACGTTCGACGAATCGTTCGACTACGACACCGATCCAGTCCCGAGCCAGGGCCGCTGGCAGATCCATGGCGTCGGCCTGCCGGACGACGTGCTGCGCAAGGTGTACGCGGAGAATGCGGCGCGCATCCTCCGGATCGCGATGCCGGCACTCCCCGGGGTCGCGGCACTCCCCGGCGCGCCTCGGCCGTGACCTACCTCCTCGGGACCCGCCGAGGCCTCAGCGCCTGCGCGTCCGAGCGCGGGACATTCGTCGTCCTGGCCCTCGACCATCGCCAGAACCTGCGCCGCGAGCTCCGGCCCGACGCTCCCGATTCGGTCACCTACGACGAGATGGTCGAGTTCAAGCGCGCCGTCGTGCGGGCGCTCGCCCCCGTGGCGACCGGGACCCTGCTGGACCCCGAGATCGGGGCGGCCCAAGCCATCCACGACGGGTCGATGCCCGAGCGGGCCGGCCTCATCGTGGCCATCGAGGCGACGGGGTACGTCGGTCTCGAGACGGCCCGCGTCAGCCGCGTGCTCGACGGCTGGAGCGTCGAGAAGGTCAAGCGCATGGGTGCCTCGGCCGCGAAGCTTCTCGTCTACTACCACCCGGATGCGCCGAACGCGGCGGACCAGGAGCGCTTCGTCGCCGAGATCGCCGAGGCCTGCCGCGCGCTCGACCTGGCCCTGTTCGTGGAGCCGCTCTCCTTCTCGCTCGTCGCGGGCCAGAAGCTCACCGGCGAGGCCCGCCGCCGGGTCGTGGTCGAGACCGCTCGCCGCCTGACGGCCATCGGTGGCGACATCCTCAAGGCCGAGTTCCCGTACGACGCCGGGGTCGTCGATCGGGACGCCTGGGCGGAGGCGTGCCGGGAGCTCGACGCCGCCTCGGCTGTCCCCTGGGTGCTGCTCTCGGGCGGCGTCGACGAGGCGACGTTCGAGGCACAGGTCGAGACCGCCTGTCGCGCCGGCGCGAGCGGCGTGCTCGTCGGTCGGTCGGTCTGGGCCGAGGCGGCCACGATGGCGCCCGAGGCCCGCGACGCGTTCCTCATGACGACCGGCCGCGAGCGACTCGGACGGCTCGTTGAGCTCGTCGATGCCGCC
>DASVIK010000321.1:0-6589 GCA_036382135.1 Candidatus Limnocylindrales bacterium
GGGGGAGTCCGGACGGACCGGGCGACGACCGAATCGTAGCACCGTGGACAGGCCGCACCGGACCCCACCGGACCACCCGAAACTCCATTGACGCCGCCCCCAGCTGGACCTACGGTGCGCTGCACGGCCGGGTCGGGATCGGATGGCAGCTCGGGTGCCCACGAGCGTCGTTCGGCCCGGCCCGGCCGCTCTCCTCGCGCTATGCTCGCGCGGTGCCGGTCCGGTCGTCCTCCCTCCCCGCGACGAAGCGCGCATCTACCGGCCGCCGAGGCGCGGCCACGGTCGCGCCCGCGTCGCCCGTCCTGGTCCGACAGGTGCGCAACGGGATCGTCGAGAGCCAGCACCGCGGGGACATCGTCGAGGTCGATGCGGCCGGTCGGATCGTGCGGGTCCTCGGCGACCCGGAGCGGCTCGTCACCCTGCGTTCCACGGTCAAGCCGTTCGGGCTCGTCGCGCTCATCGAGGCCGGCGGCGTCGAGGCATTCGGCCTCTCGGCGGCGGAGATCGCGATCATGGCGTCGTCGCATTCGGGCGAGGATCAGCACGTCCGGACGATCCAGTCGCTCTATCGGCGGGCCGGCGTCTCGCAGACCGTGCTCGCCTGCGGGGCCGAGGGGATGCCGCTCGATGCACTCACCGCGGCGCGTCTCGCCCGCGACGGGGAGCGGCCGTCACCGCTCCGCCACATGTGCTCGGGCCAGCATTCGGTGTTCATCCTGCTCTCCCGGCTGCGCAACTGGCACCTCGAGACGTACTGGCACGCCGACCATCCGGCCCATGAGGCGTACCGGGGTGCCGTCGCCCGAGCATATGGCGTCCCGCCGGCCAGCCTCCGCACGGCGATCGACGGCTGCGGCGTCCTGACGTACGCGTTCACGTTGACCGAGGTTGCCCGGGCCTTCGCCCTGCTCGCCGACCCGTCCGCTGCCCCGAGCGGCGACCCGCGGGGCGATCTCGCCCCACACCTCACGGTCATCCGGGACGCGATGCTCGCCAATCCCGAGATGGTCGGCGGGAGCCGCGAGCGCCTCGACACGTCGCTCATGAAGGCGCTCCCCGGCCGGGTCGTCAGCAAGTCGGGCATGGAGGCGCTGCGAGGGGTCGCGATCCTCGCGGGCACGCGCGGGAACGGCTCGACCGTTGGCCCGAGCGGGCTGGCCATCAAGATCGAAGATGGCGATGGCTACGAGCGCGGCACATGGGCGGCCACGGTGGAGGCGCTGCGCCAGGTAGGCGTGCTCGAGGGCCAGCCACTGCGCGTCCTCGCCCGCTACCACCGGCCAGTGACGGTGGACCCGCATGGACGCGCCGTCGGCGAGGCGGTCGCCGAATTCGACCTCGCGCCCGTCGGCGAGCTCTTCGCCTAGGATCCGAGCCGGCACGCACGTTCCGCCCCGGCGACGGATACTCGTCGGCGATGGCCCGCCCGCTCGATCCGTATCGAACCCTCGAGCTGCCGCGTGACGCGACCCTCGACGATGTCAAGGCGGCCTACCGACGCCTGGCCAAGCTCTATCACCCCGACTCGGCCGGGGAGCGCGCACTGCCGCGCTTCCTCGCGGTCCAGGCGGCCTACGAAGCCCTGACCGAGGGGCCCGGCCGGCTCCGCGCCGTGATCGGTGGCCGGGCCCGACCGACGGCGCCGTCGCCGGGCCGTCCCTCGACCGCACGACCCGGCCGCTCCGCGTCGGACGCAAGCGGCGCGCGCCCGGGCAGCCCGGGAGCCCGCGGTCCCCGTGGTACGGCCGCGGGCGGAGCAGGATCTGCAGGGGGACGGCCGGGTGCACGGGCGGGCTCCGGGGCGGGTTCGACCGGCGGTTCTGGGTCCCCTCCAGGCGGCGGTCCGGCGGGCGCTCGCGACGGTACGTCGCGGTCCCGCGGCACGGCCGGCGCCCGACCGCGGCGCACGCGACGGGCACCCGGGTCCACCTCGTACGACGGGGCCGAATCGGAGCCGTTCGAGCCGGAGTGGGAAGGCGCGAGCTGGTATGGCGGCTCGTCGGGCACGTACTGGACGATCAACCCGCGCGAGTTCGCCGACCCCCGGAAGCACGGCCCGGAATACCTGGCGCGAAGCCGGGCCGACAGCGGTCGGCGCGCCGACGGCGAGGCGGTCCGCGGGCCCAATGGCGTCGATGGCGGGCCGGGTACGCCTCGCGGATCGTCGCGACCTCGGCGCGCGCGTCCGGGTGACGGGCGACCCGCCGATCCGGCCACGGGGCCCGGCGCGGCCGGAGTCGACGGAGCCCCGGCGGGCGCCATGGGCGCGGCCCCGCACGAGGGAGCCGCCGCCGGCGCCGGATGGATGGGCAGCGCGTCGTTCCCGGGTGGAGATCCCGGGCGGCGGAGCGCGGCCTGGGATCCCGCGAGCCCGGCGCCGGACGCCGCCATGGGCGACGACGCAGCCCCGTGGTCGGGCCCGCGTTCGTCGGGCACCGACTTCTCGCCGGTGGGTCTCGTCGCGCTGGCCCTCCTCGCGATCGCCCTCGTGGCCGTGCTGTTCGTCCTGGTGGCGGGTCCCGGGGTGCCCGGCGCGGCATCGGTCGTGCCCGTCGTCGCGTTCGGCGGCATCGGGATCGTGGTCCTCGTCCGCGTCCTCCGGAGAGAAGGACGACGGCGCGCCTGACGCGCCCGTACCATCGGGACATGCCGCATCGACCCGACCGCCCGACCCGCCACGACCTCTCGAGCGCCGCGGGGGAGTACCTCCTCGCGCTCCGTGGCCTCGCCGTGGACCAGACGAGGGCCACCGCCGCGGAGGTCGCCCGGCACATCGGTGTGAGCACGCAGGCGAGCTCGGAGATGTTCCGACGGCTTATCGCCGACGGACTCGTCGGCCAGCCGGAGGGACGCGACCTCGTGCTGACCGATGCCGGCCGGGCGGCCGCCGACGCGATCTTCCGCCGTCATGCCCTGCTCGAGTGGCTGCTCACGTCCGTCGTCGGACTCGGCTGGGCCGAGTCGGACGAGGAGGCGGCCCGGCTTCAGTCCGCGATCAGCCCGCGGGTCGAGGCCAGGCTCTTCGAGATGCTCGGCCAGCCCGAGACGTGCCCCCACGGCAACCCGATCGACGCCGCGACGGCCGAACGCCGGCCGGCGGGCATCCCGATGACCCAGATCGCGGCCGGCCAGCACGCGACGGTGTACCGGATCACGGAGGCCGCCGAGGAGGATGCGGCGCTGCTCTCCTATCTCGAGGCGCGCGCGCTGACGCCGGGCGCCCGGATCACCGTCCTCGCGAACTCCGAGTCCCTCGATTCGCTCACCCTCGAGGGGCCCCGCGGGCGGGCGACACTCGGTCTACGGCCGGCCGCGCTCATCCGCGTCCTGCCCGGAGAGGCGGATCCGGCCCTCTTCCATCACGTGCCGCCCGCCCGCTGACGCGGTCGGAGGCGGCCCGCGTGTCGGCTACCATCACGGCCATGAGCTCCGATGTCCGCGTGCGCATGGCGCCGAGCCCCACAGGCCCGTTGCATATCGGGACGGCCCGGACCGCGCTCTTCAACTACCTCTTCGCCCGGCATGCCGGCGGCACGTTCATCCTCCGGCTCGAGGACACGGACGTCGCGCGCAGCACCCTCCCGTACGAGAAGGACATCCTCGACGGGCTCCACTGGCTCGGCATCACCTGGGACGAGGGTCCGGCCGTGGCCGGCGAGGAGGCCCGCGGGCCCCATGCCCCGTACCGCCAGATGGAGCGCCTGCCGCTCTACGCGGCCGCGGCGGACCGGCTGCGCGCCGCCGATCGCGCCTACGCCTGCTACTGCACGCTCGAGGAGCTCGAACAGGAACGACACCGCCAGGAGGCCGCCCACCTGCCGCCGCGGTACAACGGTCGCTGCTCACATCTGACGCCGGCCGAGCGCGCCGCGTTCGAGGCGGAGGGTCGCCCCGCCGCCTTGCGGTTCCGGGTGGGCGAGGGTGTCGTCGGCTTCGACGACATGATCAAGGGCCGGGTCGAGATCGACGTCGTCAATCTGGGCGGTGACTTCGTCATCGTCCGGGGCGATGGCACGCCGCTCTATCACTTCACGGTGGTGGTGGATGACGCGGCGATGGAGATCAGCCACGTCATCCGCGGCGAGGACCATCTCTCGAACACCCCCAAGCACATCCTCCTGTTCCGGGCGCTGGGCTACCCGGAGCCGCGATTCGGTCACCTGCCGCTCATCCTCAACGCCGACCGCACGAAGATGAGCAAGCGCAAGAGCCAGACAGCGGTGGGCGACTATATCGCCCAGGGCTTCATCCGCGAGGCGTTGGTCAACTACCTCGCCCTGCTCGGCTGGTCGACGGGTACGGAGGAGGAGATCCTCTCGCTCGAGGAGCTCGCCGGCCGGTTCGACATCGAGCACATCCAGAAGGGCGGCGCCATCTTCGACCGTGAGCGCCTGGAGTGGCTCAACGGTCAGTGGATCCGGCGCCTGGGGAGCGACGAGCTCGTCGAGCGACTGCGGCCGTTCCTCGCGGCCGAGGCCGACACCGGCCACATCGACCGCGTGCCGACGGACGACGAGATCGCGGCGGTCGTGCCCCTCGTGCAGGAGCGGCTGCCGACGCTCGGGGCGATCGGCGACCTCGTCGACTTCCTCTTCATCGACCAGCCCGCGCTCGATCCGGCCATCCTCGTCCCCAAGCGCTGGGACGCGGAAACGACGCTGGCCGGACTGGCAACCGCGCGCGGTACGATCGAGGCGAACGGCGAACTTGCCTTTGACCACGACGGCCTCGAGGTCGCGTTGCGCGGCCTGGCCGAGGCCCGGGGCTGGAAGGCGGGCGACCTGTTCATGGCCATCCGGGTCGCGGTCACCGGCCGCACCGCCACGCCGCCCCTCTTCGAGACGCTCGTTGCGCTCGGGTATCGGCGGACACTCGAGCGACTCGCCCAAGCGCACCGTGTCCTGTCGGCGGTCGGAGCCGGCACGTGAGGGTAGGAGGGCATGCATGACCCGCGATGAGGTCCAGCGCTGGCTCGACGACTACGTCGCGGCCTGGCGGAGCTACGACCCCGAGGCGATCGGCGACCTGTTCGGTGAGGACGCGGAGTATCGCTACCACCCGTGGGATGAGCCGGTCACCGGTCGCGATGCGATCGTCGCCGACTGGCTCAGCGGGCGCGATATCCCGGGGACCTACGACGGCAAGTACGCGCCGTACGCCGTGGACGGCGATCGTGCCGTCGCGATCGGCGAAAGCCACTACACGAAGCCAGACGGATCGTTCCGCACCATGTACTACAACCTGTGGACGATCCGCTTCGACGACGACGGCCGGTGCATCGACTTCGTCGAGTACTTCATGGAGCTTCCAGAGAGCCGCCAACCGGCGTAACGGGGTTCACCCGCCCGGAGGCCGTGCCGGGGAGCCGTAGCGCCGGCGCACGTTGCCCCGGCTCGTTGGCACGTTGGGCGTGCCAACGGGATCGCAGGCCGGCGCCCGCCTCGACATCGCTCTGTTAACACTGGTCGATATCCTTGATGACGATGGCACGGACGATCCTCGTCGTGGACGACGAGCCCACCCTGCGCGAGACGCTCGCCGAAGCGCTCGAATCCGAAGGCCATCGGGTCGTCACCGCGGCCGACGGGCGCGAGGCCCTCGTCCGCTTCCGGGCCGACCGGCCCGACCTCGTCCTGCTCGACCTCATGCTCCCCGAACTCTCCGGCATCGAGGTCTGCCGGATCATCCGCGCCGAATCCGGCGTGCCGATCATCATGCTCACCGCCAAGGACGCCGAGCTCGACAAGGTCGTCGGGCTCGAGCTGGGCGCCGACGACTACGTCACCAAGCCGTTCAGCCTGCGCGAGCTGACCGCGCGCATCCGGGCGATCTTCCGGCGGAGCGAACAACAGGCGGTCGAGGCGCTGCCGGCGCTCATCGACCTCGGTCGGGTCCAGGTCGACCTGGCCGGCCACCGCCTCATGCGCGACGGCCGAACCGTGCCCGTCAAGCCGAAGGCGTTCGAGCTGCTGGCGTTCCTCGTCCAGCATCCGGGCCGCGTCTTCACCCGGGACCAGCTCCTCGAGAACGTGTGGGGCTACGACTACGCGGGCGAGACCCGCACGGTGGACGTCCACGTCCACTGGTTGCGCAGCCAGATCGAGGAGAACCCGGGCGCGCCCACCCTGCTCCACACCGTGCGCGGCGTTGGCTACGGCTTCCGCCGCCCGGCCTGACTCGGGCGCGCCGCCGAGGCTCGGGGCACGACGCCGGCCGGGCGGCCCGCCGCGCTCGCCGGATCAGCTCGACTTCGCGACGATCCGTTCGATGATCTCGCCGGTGTCCTCGGCGGCGTCGATCGTCTCTTCGAGCTCCTTGTAGATGTCCATCCACTTGATGACCTCGAGCGGGTCGCGTGCCGGCCGGAAGAGTCCCGCGATCGCCGCGCGGGAGAGACCGTCCGCCCGGTGCTCGAGCTCGTGGACCTCGCGCAGCGGTGTCTCGATCCCCTTGAAGCCCTCGAGGCAGCGGACCGCGGCGACGAGATGTTCCGACTGGCTCGTGAGGATCCCGCTCAGCTCGCGGGCCTCGTCGGTCGGCGCGTCGACCCCGTAGATGACCATCGTCTCGGCCACCTCCTGGATGCCGT
>DASVIK010000322.1:0-6887 GCA_036382135.1 Candidatus Limnocylindrales bacterium
GTGCCGGCGAGCCAGGGGGCCGGACCGATCCTGGCGAGCGTCTAGCGGAGGCTGCCGTCGGCTGGGCGGCCCGCCTCCCTGTGCTATCGTTGCCGCGCTGAGCCGAGCGCTCTGCCACCGCTGAGTCGCCCGTCCACAGAGACTGGAGCCAGACCGATGGAACTCAGTCCGCTACACCTCATCCTGATCCTCATCATCGCCCTGCTCATCCTCGGCCCGGGCAAGCTGCCGGACGTCGGGGCCGCCCTCGGCAAGAGCATCCGCGAGTTCCGGAAGGCCACGTCGGACATCCAGGACTCCGTCCGGGTGGACACGTCTCCGCTGCCGCCGACTCCCCAGCCGGTCGCCGCGGCACCCGTCGCGGCCGCACCGGTCGCCGCGGCACCGGCCCCGCTCCCTGCGGTCGCGGCCGCGCCGAGCCCGCTGCCTGCCGCTCCGGTGACCTCGACCGTCGAGGCGGAGGCGAACGGGACCCAGCCCTAGGCCCGCGGTCGATCGACGTCCGTGGCCCAGTCTGAAGCCCTGCCCGATTCGCTCCCGGCCCGCGTCACGGACGTCGCGACGGCCACGGGCGCCGATGGGACGCCGCCTGCCGGCGGTGGCGATGCGACGATGTCGCTCGTCGACCACCTATCCGAGCTGCGCTGGCGCCTCTTCGTCATCATCGCGGCCGTCGCCGTCTTCTCGCTTGTCGCCTTCACGCGCGCGGAGCGCCTGCTCGAGATCCTCAAGGCCCCGCTCGGCAACAAGCCGCTGTTCTTCACCGGGCTCGGCGACGCCTTCATCATCCAGCTCAAGCTCGCGATCATCGTCGGGATCGCCGCGGCGATGCCGGTCATCCTCTTCGAGGTCTGGCGCTTCATCTCGCCCGGGCTGACCCCGGCCGAACGCAGCGCGGCGCGGCCGTGGGTTCCGTTCGCCATGCTCTTCTTCGCGTTCGGCGTGGGCCTCGCCTACTTCATCCTGCCGTACGCCTCGGGCTACCTCCTGAGCTTCACGGTCCCGGGCGTTCTCGAGTCGCTGATCACGGCCGACAAGTACTTCGACTTCGTGTCGACCCTGTTCCTGGCGTTCGGCGTGGTCATGGAGTTCCCGATCGTCCTCATCCTTCTCTCGAAGGTGGGCATCGTGACCTCGTCGCGCCTGCGCCGGAGCCGCCGCTACGCCCTCCTCGCGATCGTCGTGTTCGCCATGCTCGTGACACCCGGCGGCGACCTGGTCAGCCCGTTCGCGCTCGTCCTCATCCTGTACGGACTGTTCGAAGGCTCGATCGTCGCCGTCAGGCTCGGGGGCAAGTAGGCGCCCGGTGGTCGGCCGAGGCCGCGGTAGACTCGCCGCGTGACCGATCGCGATCCGGACGAGTTCCGCACCCCACCCGCCGAGGACATCACGCCCCACGTCGTCCTCGTCAGCGGCTTGTCCGGCGGGGGCAAGACCGCCGCGGCGAAGCTGTTCGAGGACCTGGGCTACGCCGTCGTCGACAACCTGCCCGGTGAGCTCCTGCCGGACCTAGCGGAGCTCGTCTCGAGCGACCCGTCGCGCTACGCGCACATCGCCATCGTCCTCGACGTGCGGTCGGGCGACGCGCCGCTCGCCTTCGCGCGGATGCGCGGCGCGCTCGAGGGGCGCGGGATCCGGCCGCAGGTCTTCTACCTCGAGGCGCGCGACGAGATCCTCATCCGGCGCTACTCGGAGACGCGGCATCGGCACCCGCTGGGCGACCAGAAGGGGATCGCCAGCTCGATCGCCGAGGAGCGCCGCCTCCTCGAGAGCGTGCGCGCGGAAGCCGATGTCGTCCTCGACACCTCGGACCTGTCGCTGCGCGAGTTGCGCGAGACGCTCTTCACCCACCTCGAGGATCACGTCGAGCAGGATCAGCTCGTCATCCAGCTGATCAGCTTCGGCTACAAATTCGGCGTCCCCCTGGAGGCGGACCTCGTGTTCGACGTGCGGTTCATGCAGAACCCGTACTACGTCCCGGAGCTGCGCCAGCTGTCGGGGCTGACGGAGTCGGTCCGCGCGTACGTGCTCGACCAGCCCGTCGCCCGCCGGTTCGTGACGTTCATCCACGACTTCCTCGACTTCACGCTGCCGGCCTACGAATCGGAGGGCAAGACCCGCCTGACGATCGCCATCGGCTGCACCGGCGGTTACCACCGCTCGATCGTCATCGCCGAGGAGCTCGCCGCATGGCTCGAGGAGCGGGGGTCGCCCGTGTCGGTGTTCCATCGCGAGCTCGATCGGTCATGAACCTCCGCCGCTGGCTCCAGGTGGGGATGGGCTTCAAGCGCTGGTTGTTCGTCGTCTTCGTCGGCGAGCTGTGTCTCGCCCTGGGTGGCGCCTTCGCCCTGCGCCAGCTCTACCGCGACGCGGATGTTTCGGGGCCGCTCCAGGGGGTCGTCTACTGGATCACCCTGCAGCCCCTCGGCTACGTGGCCCGCGGAATCATCCTCGGCGTGATCGGCGTGGGCCTCTTCCTCGTCGGGTCGGTGAAGGCGCTCCGGGCGATCATGGAACCGCTCCGACCCGACGCCGACCAGCCGCTCGTCGAGGTCATCTACCAGAAGCGCTTCCTCGCCCGGGGGCCGCGGATCGTGGCGATCGGCGGGGGGACCGGCCTCTCGACCCTCCTGCGCGGCCTGAAGGAGCACACGAGCAATCTGACCGCCGTCGTCACGGTGGCCGACGACGGCGGCTCGTCGGGCAAGCTCCGCGAGCAGCTCGGCGTGCCGGCGGTCGGCGACATCCGCAACTGCATCGTGGCCCTGGCCGACGCCGAGCCACTCATGGCCGAGCTGCTCCAGTACCGCTTCCCCGAGGCCGAGGGGACCGGCCTGCGCACGGATTCCTCGAGCCTCGCCGGGCACGCCGTGGGCAACCTGCTCATCGCGGCCCTGACCGCGGTCAAGGGCGGCGACTTCGAGGAGGGCGTGCGGCAGATGAACCGGGTCCTGGCGGTCCGCGGCCAGGTCATGCCGGTCTCCCCGACGCCGGTCGTCCTCCACGCCCGGCTGACGAACGGCGAGACGCTCGTCGGGCAGTCGCGGATCGCCCGGGCGGCGGGCATCGAGGAGGTCTGGCTGGCACCGGACGACGTCGTCGTGTCCGAAGACGCGGTCCACGCCATCGAGGAGGCCGACGTCATCGTGCTCGGACCCGGCAGTCTCTTCACGAGCATCCTGCCGAGCCTGCTCATGCCGCGCATCCGGGATGCCGTCATGGCCTCGAGCGCCGTGCGGATCTACGTCTGCAACGTCGCCGTCCAGGCCGGCGAGACGACGGGCTTCGACCTGGCCGACCACCTCGAGGCGCTGGCCGCGCATACCGCGCCCGGCCTCGTCGACGTCGTCGTGGCGAACAACCACGTGGTCACCGAGGGCACCGACGGCTCGCACAGCGAGCCCGTCAAGCTGCGCTGGCCCCCGACGGGTCCGGCCGCGCCGCGACTCGTCCTCGACGACGTCATCGATCCCGCCCATCCCCATCACCACGATCCGGTCCGCCTGTCGGCGGCGATCCTCCGGGTGGTCGAGCGCGAGGGTGCCGTACGCCGCAGGACCGGCGTGGCCCGGACAGCCTGACGCCCACGGCCGGATCCAGCGGACGACGTCGGCGATGACCGCCCAGGATCGCGATCTCGTGCTCGCCCTGCGCGCCGAGCTGGCGGCGATCGATCCGGCCCGCGCCTGCGACCGGCGCGCCCTCGCCCTGGGGATCGGCCGGGCAGATACGACCCGCGACCCGGTGCTCGCGCGCCTCGCGATCCGGCTCGGCCTGGGCGGGGATCGCGAACGGCGCCGAGGCGAGGCCGGGATGCCGCGGGCAGGGACGGCCAGCGTGGCCATCGGGCAGGAGATCGCCGATCCGGCGACCGCCGGCGTATTCGAATGGGGCACGGCCCGCGAGCACTGCCGGGCGGCGTACCTGCGGGGCCTCTTCCTCTCCCGTGGCTCGCTCAGCCTCGCCAACGGGCGCACCCATCTCGAGTTCCTCGTCGATGCGTCGAGCGCGCCGACCCTCGCGGTGCGCTTGCGGGAGGAAGGGATGCCGGCCTCGTGGCGGATCCGCCGCGGCCGTGGGGTCGTGACCTGGAAGAGCGCCGACTCGATCGTCACGTTCCTGCGTCGGTCGGGCGCCGGTGCTGCACTCCTCGAGCTCGAGGCGCGCCAGGTGTCGCGGGCGATGACCGGCGAGTTGAACCGCGTCATCAACGCCGAATCGGCCAACCTGACCCGCGCGGTCGAGGCGGCCGGCCGGAACCTCGCCGCGATCGAGCTCCTGGCCACGGACGGTCGCCTGGCCACTCAGCCGTACGTGGTCCGGGTCGTGGCCGACGCGCGACGGGACTCGCCGGAGTCGACGCTGGCCGAGCTCGCCGAGCGGCTCGGGCTGCACCGCTCCGCCGTCCAGCGGGCCCTCGAGCGGATCGAGCGCGTCGCCCTCCATGACGCCGGAGCCGCCGGCAGGAGCACGGGCCGGGGCCGGCGAGGCACGGCCGCACCGATACGCTCGCCTCTGGCATGATTCGCACATGCGACCGGTGATCATCGCGGCCAACTGGAAGATGCACACGGTCCCGGCGGAGGCGGCCGGGCTCGCGACGACGATGGCCGCGCGGACCGCGGATCCGGACGTCGTGCAGGTCATCTGCCCGCCGTTCGTGGCACTGGCGGCCGTCCGCGACGCGCTCGAGGGAACGGGCCTGGCCGTCGGCGCCCAGAACGTCCATCACGAGATGACCGGCGCGTACACCGGAGAGGTGAGCGCGCCGATGCTCGTCGGGCTCGCGACCTGGGTCATCGTCGGCCACTCGGAGCGTCGCCGCGATGCCGGCGAGACCGACGAGCTCATCGGGCGCAAGCTCCAGCGGGCGTGGGACGCGGGCCTGCGACCGATCCTGTGCGTCGGCGAGCAGCTCGCGGAGCGCGAGGCCGGACGAGCGGAGGCGGTCGTCGACGCGCAATTGCGCGGGGCGCTGGCCGGGCCGGGGGCGCGGGACGACGCAGACGCCAGGTTCGCCGAGCTCGTCATCGCCTACGAGCCCGTCTGGGCGATCGGCACGGGCCGGAACGCCCGCGGTGCCGATGCCGCGGCCATGGCCGACGCGATCCGCGCCACCCTGGGCCGCCTCGGCGTCGCCGACGGTGGGTCGGCCGTGCCGGTCCTGTACGGCGGCAGCGTCACCGCGGCGAACATCGCCGAGTTCCTCGCGGAGCCCACGATCGATGGGGCTCTCGTCGGCGGGGCGTCCCTCAAGCCCGACGAGATGGCCGGCATCGTCGGCCGGGCGGCCGTCACGGCCCGGGCCAGGCTGGCTGTTGCGTCCGGAAACGGAGTTACCTGACCGATGTCGACCCTTGTCCTGCTCCGCCACGGCGAGAGCGACTGGAACCGCGAGAACCGCTTCACCGGCTGGACCGACGTCGATCTGTCGGCGACCGGCGTCAGCGAGGCGCACGAAGCCGCCCGACTCCTCGCGGCCGAAGGCCTGACCTTCGACGTCGCCTACACGTCCCTGCTTCGACGGGCGATCCGGACCCTCTGGATCGTCCTCGAGGACATCGATCTCATGTGGCTGCCGGTGCACGGCTCGTGGCGCCTCAACGAGCGTCACTACGGCGCGCTTCAAGGGCTCGACAAGGCTGAGACGGCCCGCGAGTATGGCGACGAGCAAGTACGCCTGTGGCGGCGCAGCTACGACGTCCCACCGCCCCGGCTCGACCCGTCGGACGAGCGCTTTCCCGGCCGTGACCGGCGCTACGCGGACCTCGCCGACGCCGACCTGCCCCGCTCGGAGTCGCTCAAGGACACGGTCGCGCGCTTCTTGCCGTACTGGCACGCCGAGATCGCGCCCGCCGTGGCGTCGGGCCGGCGGGTGCTCATCGCCGCGCACGGCAACAGCCTGCGGGCCCTGGTGAAGTACCTCGACGACGTGTCGGACGACGCGATCGTCGGGCTCAACATCCCGACCGGCGTGCCCCTCGTCTACGAGCTCGACGAGGCGTTGCGCCCGACGAGTCATCGCTACCTCGGCGACCAGGCGCGGATCGAGGCGGCCATGGCGGCCGTCGCCGCGCAGGGCACCGCCGCCCGGCGCTGACCTCCCCCGCGGGCTCGCGACCGGGCCCTGCCGACCGGTTCGCGCTCGACCCTGTGCTACCATCCCCCGGCTGAACCGACAGGAGGACCCTGCTCCGTGAACCCGTTCCTGGCCATCGGCCAGCTCATCATCAGCATCGCGCTGATGGCCGCCATCCTTCTCCAGTCCCGGGGCACGGGCCTGTCTGGGACATTCGGTGGCGACTCCGCCGTGTACCGCAGCCGGCGGGGGATCGAGAAGCGGCTCTTCCAGTTCACGGTGACCCTGGGCGGCCTGTTCGTGCTCTTCGCGCTCGTCGCCTACGCGTTCTCGCCGACCTGAGATCGGGTGACGGGCCCGCCATCGCGACCCAGGCGGGCGCGATCGCGGCGCATCGGTATCGGAACGGATGACCTCCCGTGACCGCGCGATCGTCCTGGGCCTCGTCGCCCTGCTCGCCGTCCTGACGATCGCCATCGGCGCGCCCGCCTTCCTGCCCACGACCTCGCCGAACCCATCCGCGTCCAACGCCGGTGCGAGCGCGTCCGCATCGCCGGGGCCGATCGCGGGGTACCGGGAGGGGATCCTCGGCCGGCCGGGGTCGATCAACCCGCTCACGGCGCGGACCCAGGTCGACCGGGACCTCGTGGCGCTCGTCTACAGCGGCCTCGTGAAACTCGGCCCCGACGGCGCGGTCGCGCCCGATCTCGCGAGCTCGTGGACGGCCAACGCCAAGGGCACGCACTACCTGTTCAAGATCCGGCCCGACGCGCTCTGGCAGGACGGCCAGCCGGTCACCGCCGCCGAT
>DASVIK010000323.1:0-3072 GCA_036382135.1 Candidatus Limnocylindrales bacterium
CGACGGCGACGCGTTCGGGACGAGCGGAGGGCGGAACGAAGCCTGGCGAAGACCTGCACCGATCCCGGGCGAAGGGCCGAGCCGACCCCGACATCGGCGGCGGTGAGTGATGGCGCGCCCGGCGGGACTCGAACCCACGACCTTCAGGTCCGCAACCTGACGCTCTATCCACTGAGCTACGGGCGCACGCGACGCTGCGCGAGGACTGGCGGAGAGGGAGGGATTCGAACCCTCGAAGCAGGTTACCCCACTTGGCGGTTTAGCAAACCGCTGCACTAGACCTCTATGCGACCTCTCCACGCGGCGCGGCGAGCGCGAATCCTACCATGGGCCGCACGCCGCCCGGCACGGCCCAGACCGGCTGCCGAGCGGCCTCCGGCCCGGCCGCCACCCGGCCGCCACGTTGACATCGTGCGGGGCGCTCGGCTACTGTCCGCGACACCGATGGACCGCTCCTACTTTTACCGCGCCCCGGCATGACCGCTTCCGGACCTGGATCCGGAGCACGGGATGTGCCGGGGTGAAGCAGAGGCGAGACCTCTGCTTTTTTGTTTCCCCGCCGTCGAGGAAGGAACCGCAGGGATGATCGTCGTCATGGCCGTCACGGCCTCGGAGGCCGAGGTGCTCGGCGTGAAGAGCGCGATCCTGGCCGAAGGGCTGACGCCGTTCGATCACCTCGGCACGGAGCGCAAGGTCATCGCCGTCGTCGGCGAGATCGGCGCGCGGAAGCCGGCGCTCATGGGCCGCCTGGGAGCGCTGCCCGGCGTGGAGACCGTCACCCCGATCAGCCGCCCGTTCAAGCTCACGTCCCGCGAGTTCCATCCCGAGGACACCGTGATCCGGGTGCTCGACGCGTCGGTCGGCGACGGCAGCCTGACGATCATGGCCGGCCCCTGTTCCGTGGAGAGCCGCGACCAGCTGTTCGAGACGGCCGACGGCGTGAAGAAGGCCGGTGCGACGATCCTGCGCGGCGGGGCGTTCAAGCCGCGGACGAGCCCGTACTCCTTCCAGGGCCTCGGCGTCGAGGCGCTCCGCTATCTCGCGGAGGCGCGCGACCGCACGGGCCTGCCCGTCATCACCGAGGTGATGGAGCCGAATCAGGTCGACATCGTCGCCGAGTACGCCGACATCCTCCAGATCGGCACGCGCAACATGCAGAACTACTCGCTGCTCACCGCGGTGGGCCGGGTCGCCCGGCCGGTGATGCTCAAGCGCGGCTACGGCGCGACCATCGAGGAATGGCTCATGGCGGCCGAGTACATCGTCAGCTCCGGCAACCCCAACGTCATCCTGTACGAGCGCGGCATCCGGACGTTCGAGACGTACACCCGCAACACGATGGACCTCGCGGCCGTGCCGCTCCTCCACCACCTGACCCACCTGCCGGTGATCGTCGATCCGAGCCACGCGACGGGCAAGCGCTGGCTGGTCAAGCCCCTGGCGCTCGGCGGCGTCGCGGTAGGAGCGGACGGCGTGATGGTCGAGGTTCACCCGCACCCCGACGAGGCGCTCTCGGACGCCGAGCAGCAGATCACGATCGAGCAGTTCGGCGCGCTCATGGCCGCCCTCGTCCCGGTCCACGAGCAGGTCCGCGGCCTGCACGGCGACCCGGTCGTATCGGGCCCCGCGGTCGGGGCCGACGGCGCGGGCCGGCATTGAGCGCGACGGGAACGCCGGTCGGCGGGCCGACGGCCGTGGCGCATGCCGACGCGGGCGCGACCGGGCCCGTGGCCACCGTCGCGACGGCAACGCGCCTCCGCGGCGAGCTCCGCCTTCCCGGCGACAAGTCGATCAGCCATCGGGCCCTCCTCCTGGCCGCCCTGGCCGAGGGCGAGAGCCGGATCGAGGCCGCGGGCGACGGCGCCGACGTGCGCTCGACGGCCGGCATCGTCCGCGCCCTCGGCGCCACCGTCGAGCGGACCCGCGACGACGGCCGGACGGTGGACTACCGGGTCGTGTCGCCCGGCGCCGACGGGTTGCGCGAGCCCGACGACGTCCTCGATTGCGGCAACTCGGGGACGAGCCTCCGCCTGGCGACCGGCCTGCTCGCCGGGCTGCCGATGACGGCGGTCCTGACCGGCGACTCCTCGTTGCGGGGCCGTCCGGTCGCCCGTATCATCGAACCGCTGCGGTCGATGGGGGCCCAGCTCCATGCCCGCCGGAACGACTCCCTTCCGCCGATCACCGTGGTCGGTCATACCCCGCTCCGGGCAGCGGACGTGACGACGAAGGTGCCGAGCGCACAGGTCAAGTCGGCGGTCCTTCTGGCGGGCCTCCGAGCCGTCGGGCGGACGACGGTCCGGGAAGCGATCGCCACGCGCGATCACACGGAGCGCATGCTCCGGGCGCGCGGCGTGACGGTGGAGCGCACCGAGGTCGAGGGAGCGGGGCCGGCCGACGGCCGGCTGGTCGCCTGGACAGTACAGGGAGGGATGCTCGTGCGAGCGATCACCGAACGGGTCCCGGGCGATGTCTCGGCGGCCGCGTTCTGGCTCGTCGCCGGCGCCATCCATCCGGACGCCGAGCTGACCCTCCGTGGCGTCGGCGTCAACCCCACCCGCCGAGCCGTCATCGACCTGCTGCGTGCGATGGGCGCCCGGATCGAGGAACGCGCGGAGCGACCGGACGACGGCGTCGGGGAGCCCACCGCGGACCTCACGGTCCGATCGTCTGAGCTGCGAGCCATCGAGATCGGACCGGCCGAGGTCGCCGCCGCGATCGACGAGATCCCGGTCCTCTGCCTGGCGGCCACCCAGGCCCGCGGAACGACCGTCATCCGCGGCGCCGGCGAGCTCCGCCACAAGGAATCGGATCGGCTGGCCGGCATCTGCGCCGGGCTGCGCGCCCTCGGCGCGGACATCGCCCTCGACGGCGACGATCTCCGGATCGCCGGCCCGACCGCGCTCCGGGGGGCCGCCACCGACAGCCTCGCCGACCACCGCCTGGCGATGACGTTCGCGATCGCCGGCCTCGTCGCGGCCGGCCGCACCCTGATCTCGGGGTCCGGCAGCGCCGTCATCTCGTACCCGGGCTTCTTCGACGAACTCGAAAGGGTGCAGGCGTGAGCAAGCG
>DASVIK010000324.1:0-2970 GCA_036382135.1 Candidatus Limnocylindrales bacterium
GGCCTCATCGGGGCGCGCCTGGCCATGGGTCGGATGGTCATCGCCGGGTACGTGATCTTCGGGATCTGCCTGGCCTCGCTCGGGTTGACCCGTTCGCTCCCGTTCGCGATCGGGCTGATGGCCGCGACCGGCATCGCGAACATGATCTTCGTCATCCCGAGCCAGACGCTCTTCCAGCTGCGGACCCCGCCCGAGCTGATCGGCCGCGTGGTGGGCTTCCGGGTCATGGTCGTCTTCGGCTCCATGACGTTCGCGATGGCGGTGGCGGGGCTCCTGGCGACCGTGACCGGACCGGCCGCCGTGATGACGATCCTGGGCACGGTGACCATCGTGTCCGGCCTGGCGGGGCTCGTCATCCCCGCGGTCCGCGATGCGTGAGGTCCCGTGACGGCTGACGTCCCGCAGCGCGGAGGAGGGCCCTTGGGTACACTGGCCCGCGTGCCAGGGCGGCGCCCGGCCGTTCGGCGGTGCAGCGGGCACCGACCCAGACCCGATGGAGTGATGTCGAGCCAATGACCGACCGCGAGCCCGGCGCGCCCGACGACGCCTTGCCGGCCGACGAGACCTTCGGCGAACCGTTCCCCGACGAGGAGGGCGCCGGCGCCGACGAGTTCGACACGGCCGAGGACCAGACCGCCGAGGACGACGCCGCCGAGGACGAGGACACCTACGACGAGACGATCGACGACCGCGCCCCGTCCGGGCGAGGACGTCCCGGTTCCGCGGCGGCATTGGCCGCGGCCGAAGCGCGGCGGGGCGCCACGGGCCAGGGCGTCGCGGAGCGCGCCGTCCACCTCGACGACCGCGCGTCGGCGATCTTCGTCCTGGCGATCGTCGCGACGTTCGTCGGGATCCTCCTCTACGGCTTGCTCGCCGGGACGGCCGGGTTCTTCACGCCGTTGCCGACTCCGGCTCCCATCCCGAGCGAGCAGCCGATCCCGTCCGAGTCGCCGTCGGACGTCCCGTCCGAGGTCCCGTCGGCCTCGCCGTCCGCGTCTGCCGGGGCATCGGGCTCGGCCAGTCCGGCGGCTTCACCGTCGGGTTCGCCGGCCGCATCGCCGTCCGGTTCGCCGAAGCCGTCCGCATCGCCGTCGGCATCGCCACCACCTTCGCCATCTGCCTCGCCCTCCCCGTCCTGAGCGGGACCCGCAGCGAGGCGTCGGGCGCCGTCGGTATACTCGGCCGGCCATGACCCATGTGTTCGTCGCGCCCCACCCCGACGACGTCGCGCTCTCCTGCGGCGGCCTCATCGCCGGCCTCCGCGAGCTTGGCCAGAACGTCGCGATCCTCACGGTCTTCTCCGGCGACGGCGCGTCGGGCCGCCTGACCCCGTACCAGCGCGAGGCGCTCGGCTTCGGGTCCAAGGCCATCTGGCCGGCCACCGAAGCGTTCAACCGCTCGAGCATCCGGAGCGACTTTCCGGCCCATCCGGACCCGGACGACACGCTCCCGCCGTGGCAGGCGACGACGGACCGCCTGACCGCCACGCAGAGCGACGCGGATGCGGCCGCCAAGCGCTTCTGGCAGCGCTCGTCGTGGTATCGCCGGGCGGAGATCCACAACACGCCGCTGGCCGGCGAGCCGCTCATGGACGATCAGCCCAACCAGGGCGCCGTCATGACCGACGAGCTCATGGACCAGGCCGCCGCCGGCGAGTCGATGGCGACCCGCCGCCTCGAGGACGAGCGGTACGCGCTCTTCGCCGAGGCCGCGCTCGTCCTCCTGGACCTCCCGGACGCCGTGTTCCGGGGCTACGAGGGCGACGATGAGCTGCTCGGCCGGCCACGGGACGACGACGCGGCACCCATCGAGCTCGTCCGCCGCGAGATCGCCCGCCTCGAGCCCCAGAAGGTGTACCTGCCGCTCGGCGTCGGCGATCACGTCGACCACCAGCTCCTCCGGCGGGTCGGCATGGCGATGCTCGGCGACCCACGGGCGTGGGTCATGCCCGGGCCGGATTGGGCGGGCACCGTCGCGTTCTACGAGGACTTCCCGTACGCCGCATGGACCGGCTTCAACCGCCTGGACGACCTCGCGGCGGACGTCCGCGCCGAGATCCCCGCGGGAGTCTCGCTGTGGCCCGAGCACGCCGACATCTCGGACGGGGTGGAGCGCAAGGTGACCGGCATCGCGCTGTACGAGAGCCAGATCGGGCGGCTGTTCGGTGGCGTCAAGCCGATGGCCGACACGGTCCGCCGGCACGGCCGGCGGACCGCCGAGATGGGTGGCCTCCCGGGAGCCTTCGCCGAGCGCTACTGGACCTCCGTCCGGGTCTGATCGCCGCGCCGGCTCCGGGCGCCGGGAGGAACGTCGCGACCGGTACTCTCGGGGCAGGGAATGGTGCGCCCGCGCACCCCTAGACTGCGACCGATGCGCCGCGCCGACTCGACCTCGCTGCCTCCGCGCGCCGGCTGGCAGGACCTGCCCGTCCTGCGCGTCTTCAGCGCGCTCGGGCGTGAGCGGGTCCTGCGGCTCTCCGCGGCCGTCGCCCTCGTCGTGGGCATGGCCTGGGTCGTCGGGAACGCGATGCCACTCTCGAGCGACGTCACGAGATGGATCCACGACGCCGGGAACTACTACGCGGCGGGTGAACGACTGAACGTCGGCCATTCGCTCTACGCCTACGGGCCGGGCGACCGCCACGAACTCGAGCTCCTCTTCGGGTTGCCGTCGCCGTACCTCTATCCGCCGCTCATCGGCGTCCTGTTCCGGCCCGTCGCGGCGTTCCTGCCCTATGCGCCGGTGGTCATCGTCTTCTGGGCCACGGGCCTGGTCGCGTTCCTGGCGTTCCTCGGCTGGCTCCTGCTGCGCGGCGGTTCGGCGGTCGCGATCGGCATCCTCGTCCTCCTCGTGCCGCTCGTCGAGACGGCCTGGTCGGGCAACGTGAGCACGTTCATCACGATCGCGATCATCGGGGCCTGGTTCGCCATCGCCCGCGGCCACCCAAGGCTGGCCGGCGGGATCATCGGG
>DASVIK010000325.1:0-5980 GCA_036382135.1 Candidatus Limnocylindrales bacterium
GAGTCCACCAGCAACGGATCCGGGCCACGATGACCTCGCGCACCTCCGGCATCGCGGTCGACATCGCGTCGGACAAGAGCCTCACGAACCGGCTGCTCGACTCGGCCGGCCTGCCCGTCCCGCGCTCCGAGGTGGTCGACACCGAGGACGCCGCGGTCGCGGCGGCGCGCAAGCTCGGCTACCCGTGCGTGGTCAAGCCACTCGACGGGAACCACGGCCGGGGGGTCTATCTGAACCTGGCATCCGAGGAGGCGGTGCGCACGGCTTTCGCCGGCGCCCTGCGCGAGACCCGGTCAGGCGATGTCGTCGTCGAGACCTACGTGCACGGCAACGACTACCGCGTGCTCGTGATCGGTGGCCGCCTCGCCGCGGTCGCCGAACGCGTCCCCGCCTCGGTCCAGGGCGACGGCGAGCACACCGTGCGCGAGCTCGTCGACATCGCCAACGCCGACCCCCGCCGGGGCATCGGCCATGAGAAGGTCCTCACCCGGATCACGCTCGACGACGCGGCCGAGGCGCTCGTACGGGCCCAGGGCCTCGACCTCCACGCGGTCCCCGAGCCCGGTGTCCGGGTCAAGCTCGCCCTGACCGGCAACATGTCGACCGGTGGCACGTCGATCGACCGGACGCTCGAGGCCCATCCCGACAACGTCGAGATCGCCGAGACCGCGGCACGCGTCGTGGGCCTGGACATCGCAGGCATCGACTTCATCTGCCCCGATATCGAGACGCCCGTCCGGGAGACCGGCGGGGCCATCGTCGAAGTGAACGCGGCGCCCGGCTTCCGGATGCACACCAACCCCACGGAGGGCGAGCCGCAGTACGTCGCCCGGCCGGTCATGGACTCGCTGTTCCCGCCGGGCACGACATCGCGTATCCCGATCCTCGCCGTGACCGGCACGAACGGCAAGACGACGACCGTCCGGATGATCGCCCACATCCTCAAGCTCATGGGCCGGCGGGTCGGGATGACCTCGACGGACGGCATCGTCATCGACGGTCGGCTCATCAAGAAGGGCGACATGAGCGGGCCGAAGTCGGCCCAGATGGTGCTCCAGAATCCGACGGTCGACACGGCGGTGTTCGAAGTCGCCCGGGGCGGCATCCTGCGCGAGGGCCTGGGCTACGACCGCAACGACGTGGCCGTCGTGACCAACGTCACGGGCGACCACCTGGGCCTTGGCGGCATCGAATCGATCGGCCAGCTCGCGAACGTCAAGGGGGTGGTGGTCGAGGCCGTGCCGCGCTCCGGGACCGCCGTGCTCAACGCCGACGACCCACACGTCGCCCGGATGGGCCGCCACTGTGCGGGGCGGGTCGTCTTCTTCAGCATGCAGACCGAAGCGGGCGAGGACGGCTACGACCGGGTCGACGGACACACCGGGCGCGGCGGGGCCGCGTTCATCCTCCAGGACACCGAGGAGGGCGAGCTCGTCGTCCTCAAGCTCGGGTCGCGGACGATGCCCGTGCTGTACACGCATCTCATCCCGGCCACGTTCGGCGGCCGGGCGCGGATGAACGTGGCCAATGCCCTGGGCGCGGCGGCGGCGGCGTGGGCCTCGGGCGCCCACCTCCACGACATCCGGCAGGGTCTCCGGACGTTCTCGACCTCGTTCTTCCAGGCACCCGGCCGCCTGAACCTGCTCGAGCTCGGCGGTGGTGTCCGAGCCGTCATCGACTACTGCCACAACGTCGACGGCATGCGCCAGCTGGCCGATTTCGTCGACCGGATGATGATCGATTCCGCACCCACGACGAGGGTCGACAAGGAGCGCCGGCACGCCAAGGGAGCGGCTCCGACCGTGGAGCGGCGCGCCCGCAAGGGTCGGGCGATCGGGGTCCTCGGGATCCCCGGCGACCGGCGCGACGACGACCAGCGGATGTACGGCTCGCTCGCGGCGAGCGCGTTCGACGAGATCATCGTCCGCGAGGACAAGAACCTGCGGGGTCGCGAGCCGGGCGTATCGGCCGGTAACGTCCTGGCCGGCGTGGCGGCCGCCCAGGCCCGCGGCACTGCCCGGACGGGCCAGGCCGAAGCGATCCTCGAGGAGATGGCGGCCGTCCGAGCCGGCCTCGCCCGGGCACGGGCCGGCGACCTCGTCGTCATGTGCGTCGACGACGCCGTGGCGGTCTACCGCGAGGCGATGGCCGCCTCCGGCACGGCCGCCCGCGGGGGTTCGGCCTTCGCGGACCCCGGCGAGCTCGAGGCGCCAGAAGGCTAGCCCGGGCAGGGCGCCCGGCTCCTCGGCGGGCCGATCCGCCGCCAGAGTTGCGCCGCAGACAGCTATCGGCTCCGCACGCCAGATTCGTGGCCAGATGTGCGCCCGGGGAACCTTGGGCCATCTCGGCCGGCGATTCACGTGTCGAACGGGACGTCTGCGAGTGGACTCGCGGCGTATTTGAGCACGGACGAGGTGCCCGAGCCCGCGGAACGAGCGGAATCCGTGGCCAGAGCCGGCCTGACGTTCCCGGGGCGCGATTCTGGCCATGTCCGGGTGCGTTCCTGGCCAGGTTCACGCCAGCGGACCCTCAGGCCGCCCTGCCGCAACGTAACGGGTCCCGGATCGGGCCGCCGATGGTGCGGCATGCCATCGCCACGCACGGGAGACGTCACTCCGGACGGCGAATGGGCCAGAGATTGCGCTCGCAGATGGCCCCGAGTCGCCGCAGCGTGCATCTGGCCAGGTCGGCGCCCCGGGGCCGCGCGGGGCCGTCCTGCGTCGAACGGGACCCGGGCCGGCGACGGGCAGCGGAACGGGCCGTCAGCCGCGCGGGCGGTCCTGCATGCGGGGCACGAGGGCGGTGAGCTCGGACGCCACGTCCACCGGCCGGGCGCCGAGCTCGGCGAGGAGCCGGAAGACTCCCTCGCGGTCCTCCTGGCACATGAGCACGACGATCCGGGGCGAACCGGGTCGGGAGGCCGAACCCGCATTGACCGAGCCGGCCCCGCCGTTGAGCTCGGCTCGCAGCGCCTCGGCCTCGGACGGGTAGACCGGCACGTCGGCGGCCCGGGCGCCCCCGGCCTCGGCGCCTGCCAGCAGCTCGCCGACGACGGACTCGCGGGTCCGACCGCGCAGGTACTTGCCGGTCTCCTTGATGACGACCCGCTGCGCTCGCTGGGCGGCGATGCGGCCGATCCCGCGCAGCGTGTCATCCGGCCGATCGCCGGCGGTGCCGATGATCGCGGTGATCGGCGCGGCCCGGCCCGCTGCACCACCAGCGATCCCCTCGGCAACGTCGAGGAGCGCGGCGATGCCGGCCTCGTTGTGGGCGAAGTCGACGATGACCACCCTGGCCCCGAGCCGGAAGATGTTGAGCCGTCCCGGCGAGCGGTCGATCGAGGGCCGGAAGTCCAGGAGGCCGCGACCCACCTCTTCGAGGGACGCTCCCAGTGCCCGGGCGGCCCCGGCGGCGGCGAGGGCATTGGCGACGTTGTGCCGGGCCAGGCCGCCGATCGTGATCGGGATGTCGCGGACGGTGGCAAAGGCATGGACCGGACCGTCGTTCCCCTCGACCTCCACGAGCGCGCCGTGACGGACCAGATACGCCCGCCCGCCGCGGGCGCGGTGACGGCGCACCGCCGGCGAGCCTTCGCCGTCGAGCGAGAAGAACGCCACATGGGCGCGCACGCCGCGCGCGATCGCGACCACGTGCGCGTCGTCGCCGTTGAGGATCGCCCAGCCGTCCGGGCAGGTCATCCGGACGATGGTGCTCTTGACCTCGGCGAGCTCGGGCAGGGTGTGGATCCCCTGCAGGTCGAGGTGGTCGGACGTGACGTTGGTCAGGACGCTCGCGTCGTTGGATTCGTAGCCGATCCCCCGGAGCATGATCCCGCCACGGGCCGTCTCGAGGACCGCGACGTCCACGTCGTGGCGCTCGAGGATGCGGGTCGCGCCGCCCGGCCCGGTCCAGTCGCCCTCCTCGACGATCCGCTCGTCGATGAGGATCCCGTCGGACGTCGTCGTCCCGACATGCCGGCCGCCCAGGATGAGGATGTGGGTGATGAGCCGGGTGACGGTGCTCTTCCCGTTCGTCCCGCTGATGCTCACGATCGGCATCCGCCGATCCGCGTCGCGGACCCAGGTCGGCGGCACGATCGATGCGGCCGCGATCGCTGCCGTGTGGCGCGCGAGCAACCGCGACTGAGCCCCGGTCAGCGTCGCGCGGCGGGCCGGCGAGACGTCCCGTTCGGCGAGCGCGAACGCGGCCTCGGCGATGGCGCGGCCCCGTTCGACGGCGGACAGCGGCCAGGTGACGATCCAATGGCCCGGCTCGGACGTTCGATGGACGACGAGGCCGGCCGAGCCGTCGCCGTGGGCGGCCCGGAGCCGGCGAACCCAGGCGGCGACCGCGGCGATCCCGTCGGGCCAGCGCGCCGCGGGTTCGGCGGCGCCCAGGTGGACCCGGGCGTGGCGGGCGGGTTCGCGCTGGCCGTACCACGTCCGGCGCCGCCCGACGGCGACCTCCAGCTTGACCACCGGCGCCAGCCGGTAGACGTTCGGTCCTTCGAGCAGGCGGACCTCGACGAGTCGCACGGTTCGGGCAGGATAGCAAGCCGGGGCGCCCGATAGACTGACCCCATGCTCGATTCCGACCCTCAGGGCGCGCCCGTCGCCGGCGCGACCGTGCGCCCCGACGAGTTGACGGCCATCGAAGGGCTCGTCGCGGCCGATCTGCCGGCATTCCTGACCGATCTCGAAACGCTCGTCAACATCGACTGCGGGAGCTACACGAAGCTCGGCGTCGACGAGGTCGGGCGCTGGGTCGCCGCGTTCCTGGAGCGGCTCGGGGCGCAGGTCACCCGCCATCGCGACGCGACCCTGGGTGACGCGATCGTCGGCGAGTTCAAGGGTCGCCCCGGTGGCCGGCGGATCCTGATCATCGGCCACATGGACACCGTCTTCGATCCCGGGACCGTCGCGTCCCGGCCGTTCCGGGTCGCGAACGGCCTGGCCCACGGCCCGGGCGTCACGGACATGAAGGGTGGCCTGCTCACCGGCCTGTACGCGCTGCGAACGCTGGTGCGCCTCGCCGGTGACGGGGCTCATCGCGACGGCGACGAAGGGGCCGCCGGCGAGCTGCCGTTCGAGCGGGTCTGGTTCGTCGCCAACCCCGACGAGGAGATCGGCTCGCCGACGTCGACCCCGATCATCCGCGAGCTGGCGGGCCAGGCCGACGCGGCGTTCGTGTTCGAGTGCGCCCGCGCCAACGGCGACATCGTCAGCTCGCGCAAGGGGATCGTCGACGCCCGGATCGTCATCCACGGCCGCGCGGCCCACGCCGGGGTGGAGCCGGAGAAGGGGCGCAGCGCGATCCTCGCCGCCGCGCACCTCATCCCCGCCCTCCACGCCCTGACGGGGCGGTGGCCCGGCGTGACCTGCAACGTCGGGGTCATGCATGCGGGGACCCGTCCCAACGTCGTGGCCGAGGAGGCCCGGCTCGAGGTCGACCTGCGGGCGGTCCGGGGCGAGGATCTCGATGCCGCGCAGGCGGCGGTCCAGGACCTCATGGCCGCTCCGGCCGTCCCGGATGTCACGATGGACATGGAGACGATGGCGTCCTGGCGACCGATGGAAAAGCTCGAGCGCTCCGGCCGCCTCGTCGAGTCGGCCGTCGCGATCGCCGGGCGCCTCGGGTTCGCGCTCAAGGATGCCGCGACCGGTGGCGCCTCCGACGCCAACACGACATCTGGCCTGGGCGTGCCCAGCCTCGACGGCCTCGGGCCGATCGGGGGCGGCGATCACGCCCCGGGCGAATACCTCGAGGTGGACTCGATCGTCCCGCGGACGGCCCTTGCGGCAGGGCTCCTGCTCGCCGTGGCCCGCGACCCGGTCGTCCGCGCGTGGCGCGCCGGCTGATCTCGTCCGGCGGACCGTTCGAGGGCCCGAACGGCTACAGCCGGGCGGTCGTCGTCGGGGACGGCTGCTGGGTAGCTGGCACGACCGATGCCGGTGCCGACGGCCGATCGACCCACCGGGGC
>DASVIK010000326.1:0-3969 GCA_036382135.1 Candidatus Limnocylindrales bacterium
GATGAACTGGGTGTACGACCCCAAGATCGCGGCCCAGATCGCGAACTACGTGTACTACGTGTCGCCGGTCCAGGGCGCCGTGGACGAGATCAAGAAGCTCGACGCCTCGGCAGCCGCGAACCCGCTCCTGTTCCCGGGCCCGGACGTCGTCGCCCAGCAGCACAGCTTCCAGTTCCTGTCCGACGCCCTGGAGACGAAGCTCAACGACCTCATGGCCGACCTCCAGGGCACGTAGAACGAGCCCCCAGGCGACCGGACCGACGAGATGACGACCCAGGCGGTACGCAACGCGCCCGGACCGGGTATCCGCCAACGCGTCCTCAAGGCGACGCCGTACCTGTTCCTGATCCCGGGCCTCGTCTGGCTGTTCATCTTCTTCGTCCTGCCGACGATCCAGATGTTCACGTACAGCGTGTCGACGGGATCGATCACGAGCGGGTTCAAGCTGACCTGGACCGGCGACAACTACATCACGGCGTTGTCGCGCTACGGGAAGCAGTTCGGCAACTCGCTCCTGTACGGCGGCGCGGCCACGGTCCTGACCCTGCTCATCGGGTTCCCGGTCGCCTATACCGTCGCGTTCAAGGGCGGCCGCTACAAGAACCTGCTGCTCTTCCTCGTCATCGCCCCGTTCTTCACGAGCTTCCTCATCCGGACCATCAGCTGGAAGATCCTGCTCGGGGACGAAGGACCGCTCCTGGGTCCCCTCAAGGACATCCTCCACGTCCTCCCGGCCGAGTTCTCGGTCATCAATACGCCGATCTCCCAGCTGGCCGGGCTGACCTACAACTTCCTGCCGTTCATGATCCTGCCGCTCTATGTCGCGCTCGAGAAGATCGACCCGCGGCTCATCGAGGCCGCGAACGACCTGTACGCGAGCAACTGGCAATCGTTCCGGCGGGTGACCCTGCCGCTCGCGTTGCCGGGCGTGTTCGCCGGAACGCTCCTCACGTTCATCCCCGCGATGGGCGATTACGTCAATGCCGAGCTGCTTGGCAACCCCCAGAGCCAGATGATCGGCAACGTCATCCAGAACCAGCTCATCACACAGGCGCACTATCCGATCGGATCGGCCCTGTCGTTCATCCTCATGACCGCGATCCTCGTGGCGGTCGCCGTCTACGCCCGGGTGCTCGGCACCGAGCAGCTGACGGGATAGGCGGAGCTTGAGCGCCACAGCCATCGACGCGCGCCCCAGCGGCCGGGGCGGGATCGGGACCCGCCTCACCCGCGGGATCTCGAAGCACTGGCTCGCGGCCTTCACCGGGGTCGCGATCTTCTACCTGCTCCTGCCGATCGCGGTGATGTTCCTGTTCAGCTTCAACCGCCTGGACGCGTCACTCGGCGACGGCAAGTTCAACTACCAGTGGAACGCGTTCAGCCTGGACGCGTGGGCTCACCCCTTCGACTGGCCGGGCCTCCCGGACGCGATCCGGGTCACCCTCGCCGTGGCAGTCGTCGCCACGATCGGCTCGACCATCCTGGGCACGCTCATCGGCCTCGCCCTGACGCGCTACGCCTTCCGCGGTCGGGGCATCATCAACGGCCTCATCTTCCTGCCCATGGCCACGCCCGAGGTCGTCATGGGCGCGAGCCTCCTGACGCTGTTCGTGGCGACCGCCCTGCCGCCACTGAAGGGCGGCGTCCCGACGCTCTACCCGACCGGATTCACGACGATCCTCATCGCCCACATCATGTTCAACATCAGCTACGTCGTCGTCACGGTGAAGGCTCGCCTGGCCGGTTTCGACCGGCGGCTCGAGGAAGCCGCGATGGACCTCGGGGCGAACGAGTGGGTGACGTTCTGGAAGGTCACCTTCCCGCTCATCTTCCCGGGCATCATGGCGGCGGCCCTCCTGGCCTTCAGCCTCTCGATCGACGACTTCGTGATCACGAGCTTCGTGTCCGGGTCCACGAACACGTTCCCCATCTGGGTCTACACCCTCCAGAAGAACGCGCTGCCGGCCCAGATCAATGTCATCGGCTCGATCATCTTCTTCGGCGCCGTCGCGTTCGTCGCGATCTCCACGGTCGTGCAGGCCCGCCGGCGCTGACCCGGCGCGCCAGCGGACCACCCGCCGTGCCCGAACCACACACGGAGGTCCATCCAACGCCATGGTCGATACCCGCCCGCCCGCTTCGGCAGCCGCCTCGTCCGGCGAGGGCACGACGCCCCTCCCCGACCGGAGCGTCGTGCCACCCGTCTGGAGCCGGATCACGAACATCGCCGTCGACCGGGGCGAGGGCTCGTGGCTCATCACGACCGACGGCGAGCGGTACCTCGACTACAGCTCGGGTATCGGCGTCACCAACACCGGGCACGCCCATCCCCGCGTCGCCGCGGCCATCGCGGCGCAGGCCCAGAAGCTCCTCCATGGCCAGCAGAACATCGTCTACCACGAGGCGGGACTCCGCCTGTACGAGCGCCTCCAGCACGTCCTGCCCGGCGAGGGCTGGGGGGCCTTCCTCTCGAACAGTGGCGCCGAGGCTGTCGAGGCCGCGGTCAAGCTCGCCCGGATCGCGACCGGCCGGCCCGTCATCATCGGGTTCCGCGGCGGATACCACGGCCGGACGGCCCAGACCATGGCCCTCACGACCGCCAAGGATGTCTATCGGGGCCATTTCGAGCCGCTCCCCGGCTCGATCTACCACACGGCCTTCCCGTACTGCTTCCGCGCGTCCGGCGGCGCCCATGACCCGGCCGCGTGCACGTGCGACTGGGAGGCCCAGCTCGACCTGACCTTCCACCAGCTCATCTACCCGGAGCACGTGGCGGCGATCATCGTGGAGCCCGTGCTCGGCGAAGGCGGCTACATCGTCCCGCCGCCCGGCTTCCTGCCGCGCCTGCGGGAGATCACCCGCCAGCACGGGATCCTGCTCATCGCCGACGAGGTCCAGACCGGCTACGGGCGGACGGGCCGGATGTTCGCGGTGGAGCACTGGGGCGTCGAGCCCGACATCCTGGTCATGGCCAAGGGCATCGCCTCGGGCCTGCCGCTATCGGGGATCCTCGCCAAGCGGCAGCTCCTCGCGGCGTGGCCCCCGGGCACCCACGGCGGCACGTACGGTGGCAACGTCGTGAGCTGTGCCGCGGCCAATGCGACGCTGGACGTCATCCGGGACGAGGGCCTGATCGAGAACGCCGCGGCCCGGGGCGCGCAGTTCCTGACCGGCCTGCGCGACCTCCAGGGGCGCTACCACGCGATCGGCGACACGCGCGGCCTCGGGCTCATGGTGGCCATGGAGTTCGTCACGCCGGGCGTCGGCGACGGCCGGGTGCCCGATGCCGACCTCACGAAGCGGGTCATCGCCGAGGCGCTGGCACGCAAGCTCATCGTCCTCTCGGCGGGCACGTACGCGAACGTGACCCGGATCATCCCGCCGCTCGTGACGACGGCCGCCGAGGTCGACCTCGCGCTGCACATCCTCGACGAGAGCCTCGCCGCCGCCGGCGCGTGAGCGGACAGGACTCCCGAGCGAAGGCGCCGCGGTGACGCGGCGCACGACGCCGGCGATCAAGGTGGTCCCCGCCACGCCCGAGCGGTGGCCGGACGTCATGACCGTCATGGGTGGCAGCGGCGGCGACCGCGGGTGCTGGTGCCAGTACTACCGCTGGCCGTCGAGCGAGTTCTCGGCGCTGGGCGCCGGCGGTGGCCGCAGGGCGCTGGAGCGACAGGTCGCTGACGGGCCTCCGCCGGGCCTCCTCGCGTACATCGAGGGGTTGCCGGTCGGCTGGGTGGGGATCGGGCCGCGTCACGAGATGGGCCGGCTCGTCCATTCGCGCACGATCCCGCTCATCGACGACGTGCCGGTCTGGTCGATCCTGTGCTTCCTCGTCCGGCCTGGGTATCGCCGGCGGGGGGTGACGAAGGCGCTGATCGCGGGCCTGATCGGCTTTGCCCGTGCAGCGGGTGCCCCGGCCCTCGAAGCCTACCCGATCGACGCGGAGGGCCACCGCCTGGACGTCAC
>DASVIK010000327.1:0-3570 GCA_036382135.1 Candidatus Limnocylindrales bacterium
CCGGGGGATGACTCGCTCGACGTTCGAGGAGATCACCACCGACCAGCCGCACAAGCCCCTGCTCGAAGCCCAGACCCGCGGCTCCGGACGCAACAACGCCGGACGCATGACGGTCCGCCATCGCGGCGGCGGCCAGAAGCAGTATTACCGCCGGATCGACTTCAAGCGCGACAAGGCCGGCGTGCCGGCCCGCCTCGCGACGATCGAGTACGACCCGAACCGGTCGGCCCGCATCGGCCTGCTGCACTACCGGGACGGCGAGAAGCGGTACATGCTCCTGCCGCACGGCCTCAAGGTGGGCGACGTCGTCATCTCGGGCCCTGAGGCCGAGGCACGGGTGGGCAACGCGCTGCCGATCTCCAACATCCCGCTCGGCACCACGATCCACAACATCGAGCTCGTGCCCGGCAAGGGCGGCCAGATCGTCCGCTCGGCGGGCGTCTCGGCCCAGCTCCTCGCCAAGGAAGGCGAATGGGCCCAGGTCCGGATGCCGTCCGGAGAGGTCCGCCGCCTGTCGCTCAAGTGCATGGCGACGGTGGGCCAGGTCGGCAACCTCGATCACGAGAACCAGAACCTCGGCAAGGCGGGGCGGGCCCGTCACCTGGGCCAGCGGCCCGAGGTGCGCGGCGTCGTCATGAACCCGCGCGACCATCCGCACGGCGGCGGCGAGGGCAAGTCCCCGACGGGCATGCCGCCCAAGACGCCGTGGGGCAAGCCGGCCATGGGCTACCGCACCCGGCGCGCCAAGACCACCGGACGTCTCATCGTCCGCAGCCGGCACCGGAAGTAAGGGCGAGGGCGAGCAGCGATGTCACGATCCGTCAAGAAGGGCTGGTTCGTCGAGGAGCGCCTCAAGGGGCGCGTCGAGGAGATGAACAAGCGCAGCGAGAAGAAGGTCGTCAAGACCTGGTCCCGCGCGTCGGTCATCTTCCCCGACTTCATCGGCCACACCATCGCCGTCTACAACGGCAAGAAGCACATCCCGGTCTACGTGTCCGAGAACATGGTCGGGCACCGGCTCGGTGAGTTCGCGCCCACCCGCAACTACCGCGGGCACGGCAAGCACACCGAACGCTCGACGTCGCTGAAGTAGGACCACGAAACGATGCGTGTCTCAGCCTCCGCCAAGTACCTCCGCGGGTCGACCCGCAAGGTCGGGCTCGTCACGAAGGCCATCACCGGCAAGCCGGTGGAGGAGGCCGCGGCGTACCTGCAGTTCATGCCCCTGGGCGCCGCCCGCGACGTGGCGGCCGTCCTGAAGAGCGCGACCGCCAATGCCGAGAACAACCACAACCTGTCGGCGGAGGACCTGATCGTCGTGGAAGCCCGCGCCGACGAAGGGCCGACGATCAAGCGGTTCCGCCCGCGCGCTCAGGGTCGGGCGTTCGCGATCCACAAGCCGATGTGCCACATCACGGTCATCGTCGCCGAGCGGGAGGCCTAGCCGCATGGGTCACAAGGTTCACCCGTACGGCTTCCGGCTGGGTGTCTCGCGCACCTGGACCGCGAAGTGGTACGCGGACAAGGAATACACCGCCCTCCTCCAGGAGGACATCGGGATCCGCAAGCTCGTCGCCAAGCGGCTCGCCAACGCGAGCGTCAGCGGCGTCGAGATCGAGCGCGGCATCAACCACGTCACGGTCACCATCCACACGGCCAAGCCGGGCATCGTCATCGGCAAGGGCGGCACGAACGTCGAGATCCTGCGGACCCAGATCGGCCTGCTGACCAAGCGCAAGGTCAAGCTGGAGATCAAGGAGATCCGCCAGCCGGAGCTCGACGCGTACCTCGTGGCCATGAACATCGCCCAGCAGCTGGCCCGCCGCATCGCGTTCAAGAAGGCGATGAAGCAGGCCATCCAGCGGACGATGAAGGCGGGTGCCAAGGGCGTGAAGATCGCCGTCGCCGGCCGCCTCGGCGGCTCGGAGATGGGTCGGCGGGAGTGGGACCGCGAGGGGCGCATCCCGCTCGGCACGCTGCGCGCCGACATCAGCTACGGGCAGGTCCACGCCCACACGACGTACGGCCGCATCGGCGTCAAGGTGTGGGTCTACCGCGGCGACATCCAGCCCGAGCGCGGGACGCGCGAGCTGACGCCGGCCCAGGCGGCCGCCGTCGCGGCAGCGGGGGCCTGAACAGATGTTGATGCCACGCCGCGTCAAGCATCGCAAGGTGATGCGCGGGCGCATGTCCGGCCAGGCCAAGGGTGGCTTCTCGGTCGCGTTCGGCGACTTCGGGCTGGCCACGACCGAGCCGGCCTGGATCACCAGCCGCCAGATCGAGGCCGCCCGGCGCGCCATGACCCGGTCGGTCAAGCGCGGCGGCAAGATCTGGATCCGGATCTTCCCGGACAAGCCGGCGACCAAGAAGCCGGCCGAGACCCGGATGGGCTCCGGCAAGGGCGCCCCGGATCACTGGGTCGCCGTCGTCAAGCCCGGCCGGATCCTCTTCGAGATGGCCGGCGTGCCCCAGGACGAGGCCGTCGAGGCGATGCGCCTCGCCAGCCACAAGCTGCCGGTCGCCACCCGCGTGGTGCACCGCGACGGCGTCGGGGAGGCGACCGATGGACATCGATAAGGTCCGCGGACTGACGGACGCCGAGCTGGAGATCGCGCTTCGCGACGCGAAGCAGGAGCTCTGGCAGGCGCGTTTCGACCTGTCCACCCGCCAGCTCAAGAGCTACACCAAGATCCCCCAGACCCGTCGGACGATCGCGCGGATCCTGACGGTCCAGCTGGAGCGGCGCGCCGGTCGCGCCCGCTCGGCCTGACCCAGGAGATCACGCGATGACAGGAGCGAGCACCGTGAACGGCAAGCGGAAGACCAAGGTCGGCCGCGTCGTCAGCGACAAGATGGACAAGACGATCGTCGTGTCCGTCGAACGCCTGGCACGCCACCGGCTGTACAAGCGGGTCATCCGCTTGACGACCAAGTTCAAGGCCCACGACGAGGAGAACGAGGCGCACGTCGGCGACACCGTCCTCATCGAGGAGAGTCGCCCCCTGTCCGCGACCAAGCGCTGGCGCCTGGTCGAGATCACGGCCCGGGCGGGCGATCAGGGCCAGGGCTCGGACCTCGTCGTCGAGGAGGCCGCGACCACCGAGGCGATCCATTCGGCCGCCCACCCCGGGCGCGACCGGGCCGCCGAAGCCGCCGAAGCGGCCGAGACTGCCGATGCCGCCGGGACTGACGCATGATCCAGCCCCAGTCCCGCCTCAAGGTCGCCGACAACACCGGAGCCCGGACCATCCAGTGCATCCGGGTCATGGGGCGTTCGCAGAAGACCGTCGCCGGCGTGGGTGACGTGATCATCGCGAGCGTGAAGCAGGCGATCCCGAACGCGGCGGTCAAGAAGGGCGACGTCGTCCGGGCCGTCGTCGTGCGGACCGCCAAGGAGTACGGCCGGCCGGACGGCAGCTACATCCGCTTCGACGAGAATGCCGCGGTGCTCATCAACAACCAGGGCAATCCCCGCGGGACCCGGATCTTCGGCCCGGTCGCCCGCGAGCTGCGCGACAAGAACTACATGAAGATCGTCTCCCTCGCCCCGGAGGTGCTGTGATGGTCCGC
>DASVIK010000328.1:0-6237 GCA_036382135.1 Candidatus Limnocylindrales bacterium
TCGGCCGAACCAGACGGCGTGGGCGACGCCCGTGCCATCGCGCAGGATCGCCGTCGTGCGCTGGACCCGCCGCCGGAACGTCGGCTGGACCGCGATCGACTCGACGTTCGCCCGTGCGCTGGCGGCCTCTCCGTCGGGCGTCACGCCCCATTGGAGCTCGCCGAGGCTGTGCAGCTCCCGAAGGTCGTCGTACCGGCGCGGGAGGTGGAACAGCAGGTCGCGCACGCTCGATACGCCGATCTTCGGCAGCGTCCGCTTCAGGACCCCGATCGCGGCAAGCCCACTCTGGCCGATCGGCGCATCCAGGAATTCCGCCGGGCCGAGGCCGACCAGCACTCCCGTGCGCCGCGTCACCGCGGCGCCTTCGCTCGGGAGTCTTGCTCCCGTGCGCCGCGTCACCGCGGCGCCTTCGCTCGGGAGTCCTGCTCAGTCGCCACTCCCGTGCCCGGGTCACCCCGGGCCTTCGCTCGGGAGTCTTGTCCCGGCGACTGGCTCGCTGCGGCTCGCCTTGGCGCCTTCGCTCGGGAGTCTTGCCCCACCGCTACCAGACCGCGATCAGGTACGGGTACAGGGGCTGTCCGCCGTGCCCGACATCGACCTCGACGTGCGGGTACGCCTCCTCGACGCGCGCCGCGAGCGCCTCCGCCTCGGCCAGGTCGGCACCCTCGCCGTAGAGCAGGTTCACCGCCTCGAAGCCGCCGGTCAGCGTCGCCAGCGCCGCGAGCACGGCCCGATTCCGGTCCCGATCGGCCGCCACGAGGCCTTCATCCGGGTCCAGGACGATCGTCTGGCCCTTGCGGACCTTGCGCGGGCCGATCTTGGCGTCCCGGATCGCCGTCGTCACCTGGAGCGTCCGCACGTCGCGGCCGTGCTCCGTCATCCGCTGCACGTTCGTGGCCACGTCCGCGCCGGGGTTGACCGCCAGGATCGCCTCGAGTCCCTCGACGGCGTTGCGGGTCGGGACGACGTGGACCGGTCGGGTGGCCAGGCCCACGACCTGGCGGGCCGCGAGGACGACGTTGCGGTTGTTCGGCAGGATCACCACCTCGAGGGCGTTGACCCGCTGGACCGCCGCGAGGAGCTCGCCAGTGGACGGATTCGACGTCTGGCCGCCGCGGACGATCGCCGCCGCCCCACGGTCGCGGAACTCCTTCTCGAGGCCCTCACCCGTCGCGACGGCGATGACCGCGAACGGCATCGTCGCGCCATTCAGGGCACGCGGGTCGACCCAGATCGAGGCCGGGGCGGGCACGGACTCGGACGCCGCGGCACCCGCCTTGTCGCTCCGGCCGGTGGCGGGCCCACCGACGAGCTCGCCGACGCGGCGATCCCGGACCTCGGCGGTCTGGTGGTCGAGATTGACGACGGTGATGTCGGACAGGGTCCCGAGGGACAGGCCGTAGCCGAGGATCTCGTCGGGGTGCTCGTTGTGGACGTGGACCTTGGCCTCACCGTGGTCGCCGGCCACGATCACGGACTCGCCGAGGACGGCGAGGCGGTCGCGCATCGCGTCGAGGTCGAGCCGGCGCCGCTTCAGCGGTCGGACGAAGAACACCGTCTCATAGCCGTGGCCCTCGTCCGCATGGGCGACGAGCATCGACAACCGGGCCGTATCCGCCGGACGCCCGGCCGCCACCGAGGTCTGGCCGACCATCTGCTGAAGCGCGCCCTGGAACAAGCGGAACAGGCCTTCGCCGCCCGAATCGACGACGCCGGCCTCGCGCAAGATCGGCAGGAGGGTCGGCGTCCGAGCCACCGACTTCTCGGCCGCGTCAACGGCCGCGGCGAGGACGGTCTCGATGTCGGGGTCGCGCTCGGCGGCCGCGACGGCGGCTTCCGCCGCATCCCGGATCACGGTCAGGATCGTGCCCTCGACCGGCTGGCTGACCGCGCGGTACGAGCGTTCGACACCCTGGCGCAGGGCGAACGCCAGGTCGAGCCCGTTGAACCGCCGCTTGCGGTCGAGCGCGTCGGCCATCCCGCCCAGGATCTGGCTCAGGATCACCCCCGAATTGCCGCGCGCACCGTGGAGGGCACCGCGCTTGATGGCGCCGGCGATGGTCCATGCAGGCTCGCCGGCGACGGCCTCGGCCTGCGCGAGCGCGACCTCCATCGTGGCCACCATGTTCGACCCGGTGTCGCCGTCCGGCACCGGGAACACGTTGAGCGCGTTGATCTCGTCGACGTGCGCGTCGAGGTTGGCCACGCCCGCCCGGAGAGCCTCCAGCAGGCCCGACCCGTCGCACCAGCGACGGGTCATCGCCGACCTCCGGGCTCGGTCACGCCCGCATCGCGCGCGGGCGTCCCGGCGTCCGTAGCGCCGCCCGGATCCGCATCCGCCGTCGGGCCCACTCCGGCGCCGGGAGGGGCACCGGCAGCGGCGCTCTCCGGCGCATCCGCCCCGGCCGCATCAGTCGTCGGCGGCTCGGCGGCCGCATCGGCCTCGAGCGGCTCGGTGGCCGGCGGCACGCTCCCGTCCCGCTGCTCGAGCCCATCGACTTGGATCGTCACCTGGCTCGGTTCGCGACCGAGGTCACGGCCGATGGCGTAGCGCACGGCCGACTCGACCTGGCGGGCGACCTCGGCGATCGGCAGCCCGTACGCGACCCGGATGCGCAGGGCGACCCGCAGGTCGTCCAGGACGACCCGGATGCCCGGCTCGCCGAAGCCGAGCCGGCGCACGACGTGGCCCCACGGGGTGGGCGTCGCGAAACCGGCGACGCCGTAACAGCCGAGCACGGCCGTGCGCACGATGTCCGTCACGGCCCGTCGGCTGACGACCGCCCGACCCGGGGTGGGGCGCTCTGGCACTGCGCTCGGTGACCTCCGGTGGCGTGTGGGGGATCGCTCGGGACGGTGTGCTATATTACCGCCCCGTTCGGGCTCTCAAGCCGGACTCGACTCCCATACGACAGCATCCAGGGGATCAACCATGGCCCGCGCCTGTGCGATCTGCGGCAAAGCCTCGATGGGCGGCTTCAACCCCCAGTCCTCGGGGATGAACCGCGTCCGAGCTCACCGCCGCTATCAGCCCAACCTCCAGCCGACGACGCTCGTCACCGCCGGCGTCGCGACCAAGCAGCTCGTGTGCACGCGCTGCCGGCGCACCTCGCTGAAGGCCGCCCGGACCGCCAAGTAGCGTCCGGGGAGCGCCCCGGCCGGCCACCCGCCGCCGTCGCGCCGGACCCATCGCGAACCCCGTCCCTCGGCCAGCCGGCCGGTGGTTCTTCGTGCCCGGCGCTCAGCGCTCGTCGGTGTCGAGCCAGATCGTGAACGGTCCGTCGTTCACCAGCTCGACCGCCATCTCCGCCCCGAACCGGCCGCGCGCGACGCCGACGCCGGTCGCCTCGACCGCCGCGCAGAAGCGCTCGTAGCACGGGATCGCGAGGTCCGGCGGCGCCGCGTTCGTGAAGCCCGGCCGCCGGCCGCGACGGGTGTCGGCATAGAGCGTGAATTGCGAGACGACGAGCGCGGCACCGCCCACGTCGAGGAGCGAGCGGTTCGTGCGGCCGGCCTCGTCGGCGAAGATCCGCAGCTCGACGATCCGCCGGGCGAGCGCCTCGGCCGTCGCGACGCCGTCCGCGTGCCCGACGCCGAGCAGGATGACGAGCCCCGGCCCGGGACCGATCGCCCCGATGACCTCGCCGTCGACCCGGACGGACGCGCCGGAGACCCGCTGGAGGAGCGCGCGCACCTCGTTACGAGCCCGGTCCTTCGCGCGGCACCGCGGCCGCTCCCAGCTCGGCTCGAAGACCCGCCCGCCAGATCTCGGCCTCCGCCAGCCACGTCACGCGGGCGGCCGTGTGGCGCTCCTCGACGAGCGCGGCCGCCGAGAGCGGCACGCTCAGGTCGTAGTCGCGCACGCCGTCCGGGTTGATGCCGCCGTCGCCGCGGAGCATGAGCACCGGGATCCCGCCGGCCTCGATCTCATCCATGGCGCGCTTCGCGATGTGGCGGGGCAAGCTCGCGAACGTCGTCCAGCGATCGCGCGGGATCGGCGGCACACCCCCGTTGAGGCCGTACTGGTAGCCCTCGTCGGCGAGGGACCGGATGAGCCGGATCTCGCGGGCGATGTCGTGGCCCTTGATCCACAGCGCCGAGCCCACGACGAGGATGTCGGTGCCCTGGGCGCCGACCGTCTCGGCCGTCTCGCGGTTGATGCCGCCGTCCACGTGCACCTCGGCCCCATGCGCCTTGAAGCGCAGGTAGTGCCGGGCGGCCAGGAGCTTGGCCAGCGCGACGTCCTTCATGAACTGCTGCTTCCCGAAGCCCGGCTCGACGGTCATGACCAGGACGATGTCGAGCAGCTCGGCGTACGGCTCGAGGGCTTCGAGCGGCGTGGCCGGCTTCAGCGCCAGGCCGGCCGCCCGGCCGGCGGCCCGGATCGCCCGGAGGGTCGGTTCGATGGGCTCGTCGACCTCCACGTGGATCGTCACCGAGTCGCAGCCCGCCTCGAGGTACTCGTCGATGTAGCGACCCGGCTCGGAGATCATCAGGTGGGCGTCGAATGGGAGGCGGGTCCGCGGCCGGAGCGCCTTGATCGTCTTCGCGCCGAACGTGAGGTTGGGCACGAAATGGCCATCCATGACATCGAGATGGATCCGGTCCGTGCCGGCCTTCTCCGCCCGCCGGATCGCGTAGGCGAGGTTGCCCAGGTCCGCGTCGAGGATGCTCGCGGAGACGCGAGCCCGACCGGCCGACATCAGGCCGCCCCCTCCCCCGCCCCGTCGGTGACGGCCGGCGCCGCCTCGGCGCTCCGTTCGCCGCGCAGGGCGGCCGCGCTCGCGGTCTCGAGCCGCTCACGACGACGCGCCACGACCCTGGTGGGGGGCTCGCCCGCATGCTCGGCGGCGAGCTGGCCACAGGCGGCCCCGATCTCCTGGCCGCGGTTGCGTCGGATCGATACGGGGACCCCGGCCGCCCGGATCCGGGCGGCGAACGCCTCGATGACCGGCATCGGGCTGGCCGTCCACGGGGTATGCGCGACCGGGTTCATCGGGATGAGATTGACATGGGCGAGGTCGCCCCGCAGGAGTATCGCGAGCGCCTCGGCATCGACGTCCGTGTCGTTCACGCCGCCGATCATCGTGTACTCGTAGCTGACCCGCCGGCCGGTGGCCCGGGCATGGTCGCGAGCGGCCGCCAGGACCTCGGCGACCGGCCAGCGCCGATTGAGCGGCACGAGCACGTCCCGCAGCGGGTCGCGCGCGGCATGGAGGCTGACGGCGAGGGTGAACTGCGGGCCCAGCGCCGTGAGACGGCGGATGCCCGGCACGACGCCGGACGTGCTGACCGTGATGTGGCGCGCGCCCAGGCCGAAGCGGGCGGGGTCCGAGAGGGCACCCACCGACGCCAGGACCCGGTCGAGGTTGAGCAGTGGCTCGCCCATGCCCATGTAGACGACGTTCGTAAGGTGACGGCCCTCGCCGGTGAGCCGTCGCGCCGCCCAGCGGACCTGGTCGACGATCTCGGCCGTCGTCAGGTCGCGCCCGAAGCCGAGCTCGCCGGTCGCGCAGAACGGGCAACCCACCGCGCAGCCGACCTGGCTGGAGATGCACAGCGTGGTCCGCTCGCGGGAGCCGGCTCGACGTGGGTAGCGCATGAGGACCGATTCGATGAGGGACCCGTCCCCGAGCCGGTGCAGGGCCTTCTCGGTCAGGCCGCCGTCCGACGCCTGGACCTCGGTCGTGGTGAGCGTGTCGAACCGGAACGCCGCGTCGAGCTCGGCCCGCAGCGCGGCCGGCAGGGTCCGGATCTCGGCCGCCTCCCGAACGTGCCCGCTCCACAATGGGTCGGAGACCTGGCGGGCCCGATACGCCGGCTGGCCACGCTCGACGAGCCAGGCCGAGAGTGCCTCCGGCTCGAGGCCGGACAGCCCCGGCCGTTGCGCGACGACGGGGAGCGTGTCGACGCCCGGGTCGTCGGGCGGTGGCGTCGGGAACGCGGTCGGCGCGGCCGGCGAGGCCTGGAGAAGGCGGCGGGACATCGTGCCGACCATGCTATGCGGGGGCGGCGATGACGGTGCTGCCGGCGAGCCCCGGCCGGCCGCGCAGGAACTCCGCCCAGGACATCGGGCGCCCGCCGGCCGGCTGGACGACCTCCAGGACGAGGCAGCTCCCAGCGGCGGCATGGAGCCCGTCGGGGCCGAGCCGGCCCGGGACGCGATCCTGGGCGACGGCGCCCGCCTCGGCCCGCCCCTGGAGGACGCCGATCCGCCCCGCGATCGACTCGACGTAC
>DASVIK010000329.1:0-1693 GCA_036382135.1 Candidatus Limnocylindrales bacterium
CTCGTCGAAGAACGTCGCGATGCGCGTGTCGAAGTCGGTCATGGGCGGGAGCGTAGCGTGCGGCACCGCGCCGCGTCGACGTGACCCGGTCTGCCATGATGGCGTCCGACAACCGGTGCCGGCGGGCCCGGAGGCCAGCGACGGAGGACTCACGCCGTGATCGACTTCCTCGTGCGCATCCTCATCAACGGGGCGGCCCTGATCATCACGGCCAAGGTCATCCCGGACATCCACCTGCCGATCGGCCCGATCGGCGTGGATTGGCTCAAGATCGCCGCCCTGGCCCTCGTCTTCGCACTCGTGAACACGTACATCAAGCCGATCGTGAAGGCCCTGTCGTTCCCGATCAGCATCCTGACCCTCGGCCTGGTCGCGTTCCTCATCAATGCGGCCCTGCTCCTGCTCGTCGCGTGGATCGACAGCAACACGATCGACGCCGGCCTGCGGATCGCGAAGTTCCCGCCGACCCTGGACGGCAATGCGATCGTCACGGCGATCGTCGGCTCGCTGGTCATCAGCATCGTCTCGATCCTCCTCGGATTCGCCGACTTCGGGCGCAAGGTGGCCGGCCTTCGCTGAGGCGGTGAGCGACGGCGTCGCACGCGCCGAACCGCCGGGGGTCGGCGGGCCGCCGGCCGACGCGCTGAGGGCGGCCGCGCGACGGTTCGGGACGCCGTGCTTCGTCACCTCGGTCGCCGCGCTCGACGCGGCCGCGGCCGACCTGCGGACGGCCTTCCCCGATCCGTGGCTCCGGTCGTACTCGCTCAAGGCGAACGACCTCGTGGGGATCGTCGCCCGTCTGACGGCCCCTGACGCACCCGGCGGCCTCGGCGCGAATGTCGTCTCCCGTGGCGAATGGGCGATCGCGAAGCGAGCCGGTGTCCCCGACGACCGGATCACGCTCGAAGGGATCGGCAAGACGGACGCCGACCTGCGGGCCGCCGTGCGGGCCGCCGCGGAGGGCGCACCGCTGCGCTGGGTCGCGCTCGAGTCGGAGGTCGAGGCGGCGACCCTCGCCGCCTACGCCCACCGGGCGGGACTCGGCCGCGGCGGCCGGCCGCGGCTCGATGTGCTCCTGCGGTTGAACCCGGACGTCCGGCCGGACACGCATCCCGGCCTCGCCGTGGGAGCCTGGGGCAGCAAGTTCGGGATGCGCGACGACGAGTTCGCTGCCGCCATCGACGAGGGCGGCGGACCCGACGGGCCGCTCGCCTGGCGGGGCATCCACCTCCACGTGGGCTCTGGCCTCCGGACGGTCGACGCCTGGCGGGATGCGGTGCGTCGAGCGCTCGCGCTCCTCGCGCTCCTCGGCGGCGGCCTGCCGTCCTTCGATACCCTCGACGTCGGTGGCGGCTTCCCGGTCGGACCGGCGGCTCCGGACCCGGCCCGGTTCGCGGGCGAGATGGCGGCCCTGCTCGGCGCCATCCCGGCCGACCGGCGGCCGGCCCGCCTCGCGGTCGAGCCCGGCCGCTGGCTCGTCGCGAGGGCCGGCTGGCTCGTCGCGCGCGTGCTCCACGTCCGCGAGCGGCCGGAAGGCGCCCAGGTGGTCCTCGATGCGGGCATGACCGAGCTCATCCGCCCCGCCCTCTACGGCGCCCATCACGCGATGAGCGCGCTGACGTCGCTGGGGCGGGCGGTGGACGGCCCAGCACTGGCGTCGGACCTCCGATCGACCCGCGTCGATGGCCCGATC
>DASVIK010000330.1:0-2190 GCA_036382135.1 Candidatus Limnocylindrales bacterium
CGCGATCTTGCCGTCCTTGATGTGATAGATCTCGGCGGTGCGGTAGGTGAGCGTCTTGCCGCCCCGGGTCGCCGTCGCTTCGACGAGAGCGATCGCGTGGTCATCGTTGGCGACGACGTCGTGGAGCTTCCCGGTGACCTCGTAGTCGCCGCTCGGTGCTGCCGCCCTGAGTTCCGCCTTGCCGCGTCGTGGCTCAGCGCGGCCGATCTCGTGCCAGATCACGTCGTCGGCCATCAACCCCTCAAGTGCCTGCATGTCTCCGCGGCTGAAGGCGTCATTCAGCTTGCGGGCCAGCACGGCGTTCGGGTGCTCTGCCATGGTTGCTCCTCCTGGTGTCTGCTGCGGCCGGCCGGGCCCACCGTTCCATTGAGCGGCGCGGCTCGATCCGAGACGGGTCAGGATACGCCCCCGCGACGCAGCGACATGAGGGGCCGCGACGAGTGGCCCGCCGCCGTGCGGCTCGTCGAAGGCTACCGAGCGACGGGGTCGCGTTCGTAGAGCTTCCTCGCCCAAACGAAGCCGAGGAGCGAGATCGCCACGCACCAGGCCACGGCGATCACGCCCTTGTCACCGATCGGGGTGCCGAGCAACAGGCCGCGGAGCGTCTCGATGATGGGCGTGAACGGCTGGTTCTCGGCGAACCAGCGCAGGCCGTCGGGCATGGTCTGCGTGGGGACGAACCCACTACCCAGGAACGGCAGGATCGTGAAGATCATGGGCAGGTTGCTCGCGGTCTCGACGCTCTTGGTCGACAGGCCGAGCGCGACGGACAGCCACGTGACGGCCAGCGACGTAAGCGCGAGCAGTCCCGCCGCAGCGACCCACTCTGTGGGGCTGGTCGTGGGCCGGAACCCGATGAGCACGGCCACCGCCACGACGACGGTCATGGCCAGGGCCGTCTGGATGACGCTGCCGATGACATGGCCGGTCAGGACCGAGGCGCGCGATATGGCCATGGTGCGGAAGCGGGCGACGATGCCCTCGGTCATGTCCATGGCGACCGAGATCGCCGTCCCCGTGGCGGCGCTGGCCACCGTCAGGAGGAGGATCCCGGGCATCACGTAGGCGATGTACGCCTCACGGCCCCCGGACACGCCGCCGAGTCCGGCGCCGAGCGTGCCGCCGAAGACGTAGACGAACAGGAGCAGGAACACGACCGGGATGCCGGCGATGAAGAAGATCAGCGACTTGTAGCGGCGCATGTGGACGAGATTCCGCCGCAGCATGGTCGCCGAATCGCTCAGGACATACGAGTAGGCCGTCATCATGCGGCTCCTTTCCGGGCGTCCGGGTTGCCGGTGAGGGACAGGAAGACGTCGTCGAGGTCCGGGGTGCGGACCGACAACCCGTCGACGTCGATGGACGCCTCCTCGAGCGTGTCGAGCAGGGTCCGAAGGGAGCCGACGCCGCCGTCACTCGGGACGAGCAGGGCGAGCGACTCGTCGTCGCGGGACGAACCCTCGAAGATCCGGGCGGCCTTCTCCAGCTCGCCGCCGCCGGCGAACTCGAGCCGGACGTGTCCGCCGCCGACCCGTCGCTTCAGCTCGGCCGGCGTGCCCTCGGCGACGAGTCGGCCGTGGTCGAGGACCGCGATCCGGTCGGCCAGGCGGTCCGCCTCCTCGAGGTACTGCGTGGTCAGGAAGATCGTGACCCCGCCATCGATGAGGTCGCGGATCACCTGCCACATCGTCCGCCGGCTGCGCGGATCGAGTCCCGCCGTCGGCTCGTCGAGGAAGATGATCCGGGGGTCCCCGACGAGCGTCATCGCGAGATCGAGCCGGCGCTGCATCCCGCCCGACCAAGTCGAGACCGGCTTCCGGGCCGCTTCGACGAGGTCGAACCGGTCGAGCAGCTCCGCCGCCCTTCGCCGGCCCTCGACCTTGCCGAGATGACGCAGATCGGCCATCAGGACCAGGTTCTCCTCGCCGGTGAGGAACCGGTCGACGGCCGAGAACTGGCCCGTGACGCCGATCGCGGCACGAACGGCGTCGGGCTCCCGCGCGATGTCATGGCCGGCGACCTGCACCTGGCCGCCGTCGGCCGCGATCAACGTGGAGAGGATGTGGACCGTGGTCGTCTTGCCGGCCCCGTTCGGCCCGAGCAACGCGAACACGGTTCCCTCGGCGACCTCCAGGTCGACGCCGTCGAGCACGACATGCTCGCCGAAGGACTTGCGCAAGCCGATGGCCC
>DASVIK010000331.1:0-1527 GCA_036382135.1 Candidatus Limnocylindrales bacterium
CTCGATGCGAAACGGACCGGTGCCCGGAGCCCGACCCGCAATCGAAAGAGGAACCCGCCATGTCCTTCGCAGTCGCTCCGTCCGATTGGACGGTGCCGACGAAGCGCCGCTTGTCCGCGGCGTCGGTCGTCGTTGCCTTCACCTTCGTGACCATCGGCTTCCTGATCGCCTCGATCGGCTTCGCGATGCCGATGGCCCTTCGGGTCATCGATGGGGGCCACGCCGCCGTCCCGGCCGCCGACCTCGGCCTTCTTCGCTCGATCGCCGCCGACGGCGGGATCATCTTCGTGGTCGGCATCGTCCACGCGCTCGTCGGCCTGGCCGTCCTGCCCGGCTGGCGCGCCGCCCGGGTCGCGGCGACCGTGCTCGCGGGCTCGGGCGTCGTCGTGAGCGTGGTCGGGTTCGTCGCCACGATCGCGGCCTGGGGTCCCTTCGCCGGGACCGGGCTCGCTCGGGCGGGTTCGCCCCGGATGGACGGCCTCGGGATCACTCTCGCGACCGTGTTCGTGGAAGCGCTCGTGCTCGTGGCACTCCGGGCCGCCGAGCGTGCCGACGGCGAGATCGCCTGATCCTCGCCCGAGCGTCTCAACGTCGAACGCCGGCCCTCGTGGCCGGCGTTCGTTCGCGTGGCACGCTCGGCCTGCCAACGGGAGGGTGAAGCCCGGCGGCAGTCCCTTCCTCCTCGCTCCTGCCCGCGCAGCGTGCCAAGGCACTCTGGGCACGCCCGTGGCGCGGCCGGGCACCGACCGGACCATCGGCTGAGTGGGACCGTGCGGGCCATACGCTACACTTGAACCTCGGTGTCGCCAGAACCCGCGCACCCCCGGTCGGCCGTCCCGCCGCCGGTGTATCCACGACAGGAGCCCACGACCTCGGCATGTTCGATGCGCTGAGTGACCGCCTTCGCGCCACGCTGGCCAACCTGACCGGCCGGGGCCGGGTCAGTGCGGCCGACGTCGATGCCGCGATGCGCGAGGTCCGGCTGGCGCTGCTCGAGGCGGACGTCAACTTCAAGGTCGTCAAGGACTTCGTCGCCCGGGTGCGCGAGCGTGCGGTCGGGGCGGACATCCTCGAGAGCCTGACCGCCGGACAGCAGGTCGTCGGCATCGTCAACGACGAGCTCACGGCGCTCCTCTCGGCCGGCGACCGCACCTTCCGGCTCCAGGGCAACCCGGCGGTGATCCTGCTCGTGGGCCTCCAGGGTTCGGGCAAGACGACGACATCGGCCAAGCTCGCCCGCCTCGTCGTGAAGATGGGCCGCCAGCCGCTCCTCGTCGCGGCGGACCCGTATCGACCGGCGGCCGCCGACCAGCTCGAGACACTCGGCCGCGCGCTCGACCTGCCCGTCCACCGCGCCCCCGTCGGCACGTCCGTCATCGACATCGCCCTCGGCGGCCTCGACGCCGCCCGCCGTCTCGCCCGCGACGTCGTGATCGTGGACACCGCGGGCCGCCTGAGCATCGACGAGGCGTTGATGCACGAGATCGCGAGCCTGGCCGAGACGATCTCGCCGGCCGAGAGTCTCCT
>DASVIK010000332.1:0-5809 GCA_036382135.1 Candidatus Limnocylindrales bacterium
CCGGGCCGGGGCGATGCCCCGATCGTCCTCGACGCGCCGCCCCGACCCGAGGGGCACGCTCGTCGCGTCGGGATCGAACACCTCGACCTCCGCGCGGCGGACGGCCTCCGCATGCCGGCGGATCCCGCGGATCGAGGCCACGAGATCGCGCAGCTCGTCGACGTCGGTCGCGGCGCGGGCCTGATCGTCCGGCCGGGCCTCCCACAGGACCGCCTCGGCGGCAGGAAGGCCCAGGCGGCCGGCCGCGACGGCCTCGGCCAGCGCCAGTGGATCGACCGGGTCGGGCCCACCGGGTCGGCGGCCGTCGGCGCTCATCGCTCGACTCCGCTCGTGGGTCCGAGCTCGGCGAGATGTGCGGCGACCTTCTTGAGGCCGCGGTGGACGAGGGTTCGGGCGGTGACCGCGGGGACGCCCATGATCGTCGCGATGTCCGCGTACTCGAGGTCTTCGTAGAAACGCAGGTAGATCGCGGCGCGCTGGCGCCCCACGAGCGTCGCGAGCGCGCGGTCGACGGTGCGTAGCTCCTCGTCCCGGATGGCCCGGTCGGGCAGGCTGGGGGCGTCATCGGGTCGCTCCAGCAGGCCGATGAGCGGAACGGTGAACCGCCGCCGCCGGTAGTGGTCGATGATCGCGTTGTGGGCGACCCGGAACAGCCACGCCGGCCGGGCGCCCGGGTCGATCGGCACCGGACTGCTGAGGATCCGGCGGAAGACATCGGACGTCAGGTCCTCGGCGTCCTCCGGGCTTCGGACACGGAAGGCGACGTAGCGCCGGACCCGCTCCCCGAAGGTCTCGAACAGGGCCGCCGCCTCCTCCGGCGTCGCCCTGGTCGCCCCGCGGGCGGACCGTTCCGCGGACCTGCCACCACGCTGGGGATCGCCGTCCGTCCCGGGTCGGTCGCTCACGTGAGGGAGAGCCCCCGCGGGCGATGCCGCAGGGGCCACGTGCTCCAGCCCGATGGCGCCGATCCCGAGCATCCGATCCTCCGGCGTGGGGTTGTCGGCACCGGGAGACGACGCGCGAGGTGATCCGTTGCAGCCGTGCGGGCCTCGATCATGCGCTGTGCTCGAGCAGCCCCCGGAGCCGGTCGATCCCGTCCCAGGTGTCGGCGAAGCGCGTGTAGAGCGGGGAGAGCCCAAGGCGGATCGAGTCGGGTTCGCGGAAGTCGGGGATGACGCCGGCGTCGATGAGGTCGCGGCACAGCCGGCGGGCCTCCGGGTGGCGGATCGAGACGTGGGCGCCCCGCCGCGCGCTCTCGCGAGGACTCCCGAGAACGCATCCCAGCCCCGACAGCCGCGCGTCGACGAGCTCGATCGCGTACTCGGTCAGCGCGATGCCCTTCGCCCGGATGGCCGCGATGCCGGCCTCGGCGGCGAGCTCCACGCCCCCCTCGACCGCGGCCAGCCCCAGGACCGGCGACGTGCCGACGAGCCAACCGCGGATCCCCGGCTCGGCTTCGTAGCCCTGGCCCATCGCGAACTGGTCGCGTCGCCCGAACCAGCCCTGGATCGGGTTGCGGAGGCTCGCCTGGAGCTCTCGGCGGACGTACAGGAAGGCCGGCGCGCCCGGCCCGCCGTTGAGGTACTTGTACGTGCAGCCGACGGCCAGGTCGGCGCCGCTGCGTTCGAGCTCGATCGGCACCGAGCCCACCGAGTGGCACAGGTCCCAGATGGCCAGTGCGCCCGCCTCGTGGACGAGGGTCGTGATCGCCGGCATGTCGGCGATGGCTGCCGAGCGATAGTTCACGTGCGAGAGGAGGACGAGCGCCACGTCCGCGTCGAGCGTCGCGGCGACGCGCTCGGGCGTCGGGCCGAGGATGGGATCGCCCTCGATCCAGCGGATGGTGAGCCCGTGGGCATCGGCCAGCCCTTCGAGGACGTACCGGTCGGTCGGGAAGTCGTCGCGGTCCGTCACGATCGTGCGCCGGCCGGGGCGGGCGTCGAGGGCGGCGGCCGCGAGGCGGTAGAGGTTGACGCTCGTGGAGTCGGCCACGATCGTCTCGCCGGGACGGGCGCCAAGGAGGGCCGTGCCGATCAGGTCACCGATGCGCGCCGGCCAGTCGAGCCAGCCGTCCCAGCCACGGATGAGCTCGCCTCCCCAGCCGTCGCGGACGAGGGTCGCCAGGCGCTCGGCCGTCGCCTGCGGGAGCCGTCCGAGCGAGTTGCCGTCGAGGTACACGAGCGCCGGGTCGTCGATGACGAACCGGTCACGGAACCCCGCGAGCGGATCCGCGGCGTCGAGCGCCTCCGCACGAGCTCGCTCGGCCGTCGGCGGCGGCCCGCCCGCGGCCGCCCGCTCCTCGGTCCTGTCCATGCCGCCAGTGTAGGTCGGCGTTCAGCAGCGAAACCGCGCCGCCGGGGATACCCGGGGCGACGTTGCGGCCGACGCCGCAGAGTCCCGATGGGCCTCGGGTGCTACCCTGCCAACGGCCCCCGGAGCGCCGCGGATGGACCGGAGGCGAGCTGCCAGAGGAGCACCATGCCGAGCATCGTCGACGCCGAGCACTACCTGTTCACGTCCGAATCGGTGACCGAGGGTCATCCGGACAAGATGTGCGACCAGATCAGTGACTCGATCCTCGACGCGATCATCGCCGGCGACCCGTTCGCGCGGGTGGCGTGCGAGACGGCGACGACGACCGGTCTGGTCCTGGTGCTCGGCGAGATCTCGACCAAGATCTACGTCGACCTCCAGGCGGTCGTCCGCGACACGGTCCGCGACATCGGCTACACGCGGGCCGAATACGGCTTCGACTACCTCACCTGCGGCACGCTCGTCAGCGTGAAGGAGCAGTCGCCGGACATCGCGATGGGCGTCGACGCCGCGCTCGAGACGCGCGACGACGCCGCACCCGCCCACGAGCTCGGGGCCGGCGACCAGGGGATGATGTTCGGGTTCGCCTGCCGCGAGACGCCTGAGCTCATGCCGCTGCCGATCGCGCTCGCCCACCGGATGGCGCGCCGGCTCGCGGAGGTCCGCAAGTCCGGCCAGCTGCCGTACCTGCGTCCGGACGGCAAGACCCAGGTGACGGTCGAGTACCAGCGCGGCATCCCCGTCCGCGTGCGGACCGTGGTCGTCGCGGCGCAGCACGATCCCGACGTCCGACCCGAGCGCATCCGGGCGGACATCGCCGAGACCGTCATCCTGCCGACGATCCCCAAGGAGCTGCGCGAGACCGATCCGGTCATGCATATCAATCCGACCGGGCGGTTCGTGACCGGCGGGCCGATGGGCGATGCGGGCCTCACCGGCCGCAAGATCATCGTGGACAGCTACGGCGGGATGGCGCGCCACGGCGGCGGGGCGTTCTCGGGCAAGGATCCGACCAAGGTCGATCGCTCGGCGGCGTACGCGGCTCGCTGGGTCGCGAAGAACGTGGTCGCCGCCGGCCTCGCCGACCGGTTCGAGGTCGAGGTGGCCTACGGGATCGGCATCGCCCGGCCGATCAGCTTCTCCGTCGAGTCCTTCGGGACTGGCAAGATCCCGGACGAGAAGATCCAGGCCATCGTCGAGCGCCACTTCGACCTCCGCCCGGCCTCGATCATCGACGCCCTCGACCTCCGTCGCCCGCTGTACCGCCAGACGGCGGCGTACGGGCACTTCGGGCGACCGGACCTCGACCTGCCGTGGGAGCGGACCGACAAGGCCGCGCTGCTCGCCAGCGAGGCCGGCCTCCCGGAACCGGAGCCCGTCACCGCCTGAGCCGGCCGTCCCGGCGCGTCCGAAAGGCAAGGGCCGACGACCCCATGGCCCGATCGAGCGCATCCGAGGAGCGGGGAGTCCGTGCCGACCCCGCCGGCATCGACCAGCCTCTCCAACCGGTCCGTGCCGGCGGCGCGGGCCGCCCCATCGCGGTCGCATTGGCGATCCTCGCCATCCTGGCGGCGCTCGTGTGGCAGCCGTGGGGTGGCAGTGCCGCCTCCCCGGGCCCGTCCCGGACGCCGCCCGCGGTTGCGGCCGCCGCGTCGAGCGCGGCGCCGGTCGTCGCGCCGGAGACGCCACCCAGCCCGACTCCGCTCGCCGGACCGACCCCGTCGCCGCGCGGCCCGCGCCCGTCCTTCGGCGGCCCGCGTCCATCCGCGGCGCCCGTCGTCGATACGTACCTGTCCCTCGGCGACAACGACTGGTCAGTCGTGGCGCTCCTCGCCCCCGCCAGGCTGGCGGCCGCGGAGCAGCCGTGGATCCCCGATGCGACCGGCGCGCTCCAGGCACCCGGTGGCGCGCTCCTCGTGCTCCAGCTCGGGCCGAGCTACAGCGAGCGGCCGCTCGACGACCCGAAGGACCCGGCGGCCCTCTGTCGAACGCCGCCAGGGTTCCGCGACTACGCGGCCGCCCACTTCCCCGCGGACCGGGTGGCCTACCTCGGAGTGACGTTCCCCGGGATGAACCCGAAGGCGCGCGTGACCGGGGTCGTCCTCGGTCGCGGCGCCCTGACCCTCAAGCGCCTGTCGGTCGTGACGGTCCGGCTGAGCGGCATGACCGCAGGTCGGCGGTACACGGTCCCGACCTCCGGGACCGGCGGGGCGGCGCTGTTCGCCCTGTCGCCGCTGGCGATCCTGCCGGTCGCCGCGTACCGGTTCGACATCGTGACCCCGGGCGTCGCCGGCCACCACTACCTGTACGCCTGCGTCGATCCCTGAGTCGCCGCCACCCCATCGGTGCCGTCCGCGGTCCCTAGAATCGGGGCGATGTATGTCGTGGTCCTGGCCGGTGGTGGCGGCACGCGACTCTGGCCGTTGAGCTCCGCTGAACGGCCCAAGCCCTTCCTGCCTCTGCTCGGCTCGGAGACGCTCCTCCAGCGCACGGTCCACCGGCTCTTCGCCGGGCCGGAGCTGACGGAGACCGGTCTCGGGCACGGGGACGTGACGATCGTCACCGACCGCCGCTACGCCGGACTCGTCAAGGAACAGGTTCCCGGCGTCCGGATCCTCGCCGAGCCCGCCGCCCGCAACACCGCCGCCGCCGTGACGCTCGCCGTGGAGGCCATCGACCGACCGGACGATGAGGTCATGGTCGTCCTGCCGGCCGACCACTGGATCGACGACGAGCCGCTCTTCCGGGCGGTCCTCGCGGGTGCGGCCGCGGGGCTGGCACAGGGGGCGTTCGACATCCCGGACCCGCTGGTCACCCTCGGCATCCACGTGGATCGGCCGTCGACCGAGTACGGCTACCTCGTGCCCGACCTCGGGCGCCAGGCCGTCCTGGAGACCGTCCAGGGATACGCCCTCCGGGCATTCGAGGAGAAGCCGAACCAGGCCCGAGCCGCCGAGCTGTGGCAGCAGTCCGGCGTCGCCTGGAACGCCGGGATCTTCCTGTGGCGTCGACGGGCGATCCGCGATGCCCTGGAACGTCACACGGCTCTCTTCACCCTCATCGGCTCGGTCGCCCACAGCGAGATGGCGCTCACCGCGGCCTATGAGCAGCTCCGGCCCGTGTCGATCGACGTCGCCCTGATGGAGGGCGCGGCACAGGCCGGGCGGGTCGTCATGGGCGCGATGGACGTGGGCTGGAACGACCTCGGCGGCTGGAGCGCGCTCCTGGCGGCCCTCGGGGCGCACGCCACCGGTCGCGTCGTGCCGCCTGGCGAAATGGTCGCGCTCGAGGCCGACGACCTGCTCATCGAGCGTCGAGCGGGCAGCCTTGCGGTGGTCGCCGGCCCGCGCGCTAGCATGAGCACCGCGACGCCCACCGCGCGGCTCACGGGCGCGGCCGCGGATCGCCCCATCGTCGAAGCGCTCATCGAGCGCGTGACCGCAGCGGAGAGTCAGTGATGACGAACATCGCGGAGGTGCCGTCGCCTACCAGGATC
>DASVIK010000333.1:0-2617 GCA_036382135.1 Candidatus Limnocylindrales bacterium
ATCCCGAGCCCGCCGGCCATCGGCGGGATCTACCTCGCGGCCATCCTCGCCAAGCGCTCCTCGTACCTCGCGGGTGGGATCGCCGGTCTCGTCGGCTCCCTGGGCGCCCTCGCCGCAGTGGTGGCGATCTCCCCGGACAAGGTCGCCGAGTCGATCGGGGTCTTCGGGCAGATCCTGGCGACGTCGGTCGTGTTCGGCATCGTCATCGGCGCGGGCCTCGGGTATTACCGGCGGCTCCTGCGGCTCATGAATCCGACGCCGAACCGGCCGACCGGGCGCTCGAAGCAGGTCGCCCGCCGCCGCTGACGCCGGTCAGGCCAGCCGGCGCATCCCGGCATGGCCGAGCTGGCGGAGTCCCGGCGGCCGTCCGGGACCTCCGACGCGCGCCGCCTCCTCGACGAGTGGCCGCGCCTCGCGCGCCACGACGTTGACGACGCTCGAGTCGCGCTGGAGCTCCCCGTCGATGAGCAGCAGGGCGTGGCGGCGGACGATGCCCCGCAGGCGCTCCCAGGTCTTCGGCCAGAGCGTGACGTTGACCATGCCCGTCTCGTCCTCGAGGGCGAGGAAGACCGTGCCCTTGGCCGTCATCGGGTGCTGGCGCGTGACGACGAGCCCGCCGATGCGCACCCGGCCCGGGGCTCGCTCGGAGAGGGCCGCGTTCGTCACGGCCCCGAGCCGCTCGAGAGCCGGCCGGAACAGCCCCACGACCTGGCGCTCGGCGTCCATGCCGATGACCGCGTACGAATCGCCCAGCCGCTCCGTCTCGGAGATCGCGGGCAGGGGCGGGACCGGCGTCGCCGGCAGGCGCAGGTCCATCGGCCGCCCGGCGGCCCGGCGGGCGACGCGCCGCACGGTCCGGCCCTTCGTCGCGCCGGCCACTTCGCGGAGCTGCCACAGCAGCTCGCGCCGGGGCCGGCCGAGGGAGTCGAGCCCGCCGACCCGCACGAGCCGCTCGATGACCTCCTCGGCCAGGCCGGTCCGCTCCACCACGTCGGCCAGGCTCCGGTACGGCCCGCGGGCGAGCTCCGCATCGAGCCGCTCCTCGTGCTCCTCGCCGATCCCCTTGACGAGACCGAGACCGAGTCTCACTCCGTAGTCCGTCGCGGTCCCGGCGGCCCATCGCCCGCGCGCCTCGACCGGCGGGACGACACAGGCCGGTGAGTCGATGGGTTCCGGGCCACCGTCCGGGCCGACCCATTCGGTCGTCGTGCGGAAGGCGCTCGCGTTGATGTCGACCGGCAGGACCGCCACCCCGTGGCGCTTGGCGTCGTTGACCAGCACCTCGACCGGGTAGAAGCCCATCGGCTGGGCGTTGATGAGCCCGACGACGAACTGGGCCGGGTAGAACAGCTTGAGGAACGCCGACTCGTAGGCGGTCCGAGCGAACGCGGCGGCATGGCTCTTGGCGAAGCCGAAGCTCGCGAACGCGGCCACCTGGCGGAAGAGCTCCTCGGCCATCGGCTCGTCCATGCCCGGCTGGCGCAGGCAGCCGTCGACGAACCGGCGATGGAGCTTCTCCATCTCCTTGCTCGACCGCCAGGTGCCCATCGCCCGCCGGAATCCGTCCGAGTCGGCCGGACTGAAGCCGCCGACATCGATCGCGATCCGCATGACCTGCTCCTGGTAGAGGATGACCCCGAGGCTGTCGCGCAGGATCGGCTCCAGGGTCGGGTGGAGGTACGTCACCGGCTCGATGCCCTGCTTGCGCCGCAGGTACGGGTGGACGGCATTGCCCTGGATCGGGCCGGGCCGGATGATCGCGACCTCGACCACCAGGTCGTCGAGGTTCTGCGGCCGGCTCTTGGGGAGCGTCTGCATCTGCGCCCGGCTCTCGACCTGGAAGACGCCCACCGTGTCGGCCGCCTGGAGCATCGTGAAGACCTCCGGGATGTCCTCGGGCAGGCGGTCGAGGTCGAGGCAGGCCGCGCAGTCGTGCTCGATGAGCTGGAGGGTCTCGTCGATCGCGGCCAGCATGCCCAGGCCGAGCAGATCGAGCTTGATGAGCTTGAGCGTCTCGACGTCGCGCTTGTCGAACTGGACGACGACCCGATCCTGCATCGTGGCCCGCTCCAGGGGCGCGATGTCGATCAGCGGCGCCGCGGTCACGAGCATGCCGCCGGAATGGATCGAGAGGTGGCGCGGAAAGCCGTCGATGCGGCCGCAGAACGCCAGCCAGCGCTCCCAATCGGGCATTCCAACGGTGGAACCGCGGCGGATCTCGGCGGCGATCTCGGCCCTCGGCTCGACCCTGGCCACGCTCGAATGCGGCGCGCGCTCGGTGGTGGCGTGCTCTGCGGCGAACAACGCCATGCTCGCCGGCGAATCGCCGGGGCCACCGGCCAGCCGCGGCTCTCGCGGCAGGTTCAACTCGCCCATGCCGTCGGTCAGGCCGCGCCGGCCCGACGCTTCGGCCGCGCGACGCACGGACATCTCGTCGGCCTCGGCCTCTCGTTCGACCGTCTGCGCGAAGAACTGGCCGAAGCCGCCATCCGCGTCGAGGTCGCGCCGGACCATGACCGAGTCGTACGTCTCGAGCGCCTTGGCGACGCGATCCACGAGCGGACGCGGGAACCCGAGCGCGTAGCCCACCTCGCGAACCGCGGAACGCGCCCGGTAC
>DASVIK010000334.1:0-2719 GCA_036382135.1 Candidatus Limnocylindrales bacterium
GGCCATCGTCAACTCGGCCTTCGCGATCGGTCCCGGCGGGGACCCCGCGTCGATCCTGCCGGCCGCTGCGGCGTTCTTCGGCCGCCTCGGGCACGGCTATGGCCTGTGGACCCGCGCGCACGCCGACAAGGCCCTCGAAGCCGTCCTGCCGACGGCCGGCTTCGCGCTCGTCGTCGACCTGCCGGTGATGGTCCTCGAGACGCGGCCGGTGGACCTTCCGGCGCCGGCCGGCGCGGAGATCCGGCCGGTCGTCGATGCCGCCGGCGTCGAGGATTTCCGGACCGCCGATCGAGCCGGCTTTGCGAGTCACGAGGTGGAGCGCGCCGCGGTCGACTCGGCCTTCCGGGATCCCGGGAGCCTGCTCCATCCGGCGGTGGCCGGGTTCGTCGCCTATGTCGCCGGCGTTCCGGCGGCGGCGGCGATGTCGTTCACCGCGCTCGACGTCGCCCGGGTCGGCTGGGTCGGCACCGTCCCGGAGTTCCGCCGGCGCGGGCTCGGCGGCGCCGTCACCCGGGCGGCGGTACAGGCCGGCTTCGACCGTGGAGCGCGCTTGGCGGCGCTCGAGTCGTCGCCCGCGGGCTTCGCCCTCTATCGCTCGATGGGCTTCCGGACCATCACGAACTACCGGGTCTGGTCGATCGACTGAGGCCGCGCCCGGCCCGGCCGTGCCCGCTACGTCGCGAGCTTGACCAGGGCCACCTTGATGACCGCCAGCTCGGCGGCACTGTCGGCTCCGGCGTCGCCGCCGAGGGAGACCTGGGCCGTCACCTCGAGGTTGACGTCCGCGACGTGGAGCTCGAGCGGCTTGGGGTACGCATAGGCGTCGTCGCCCACGCCGCGAACCGCCCGCGACACGCTCTTGCCGACGGCGAACGCCTTGGCGTCGAGCGGCCCGATCGTCAGGTAGACGGTCTTGGAGCCGGCGGCCCAGTCGCACTCCACGGTCGGGCCGGCGGTCGTCTTCTGACCCGCCGGGAAGGCGACTCCGGTCGCCGCCTGGAGCTCGGCCGTGGATAGGAGCCGGCACGGATCCGCCGGGATCGCGATGTCGCCGGGTCCGCCGGCGGTGGCGCTCGAGCTCGCGGATGCCGCGCCGGACGCCGGCCCTGCCTGGGTTGGCGAGACGGAGGGCACGCCCACGCTGCTCGCAGCCCCGGTCGTCTGGCCGCCGGCCGACGATGGCGCCTGGGTCGAACCGCATGCGGAGAGGAGGCCGACCGCGAGCACCGCGAGCGTCGCGAGCGCGACGCCCGCACGCGACCGCGATCGCCGGGACGCCACCCGGGGCAGATCCACGTCGATCATCGAGGCTCCTCCGGTGGGGCGGCGGCCGCGATCAGGTCTGGGGCCGGACGATGTCGTTGGCGCCGACCCAGAACACGAGGGCGACGAGGAGCGCGAAGCCCACGATGGCCGCTCGGCGCTCGAAGCGGATCCCGACACGGCCGCGCCCCACGGCCCGCAGGAGCGAGGTCGCGATCCGCCCGCCGTCCATCGGCGGGATCGGCAGGACGTTGAGGATCGCGAGGTTGGCCGACAGGAGGGCGACGAGGTAGACGAACGACCACGGTGCCGCCCCTTCCGAGCGGGTCTGGCCGACCGCCCGGGCGATGCCGATCGGGCCTGTCACCTGGGGATGGCCGATGTCCGAGATGAAGCTGCCGAGCGCCCCGAACACCTGGCTCACGGTCGTGACCGTCCGCCCGACGCCCATGCCGATGGCCTCGATCGGCCCGACCTGGATCGGCGGGCCGGCCATGAGGGCGAGCGAGGTGATCCCGAGGGCGCCCTCCGTCGCGGCATGTGCCGGGTCGCGCAGCGTGATCGGCACGGTCGCCTCGGACCCGTCGGCATGACGGATCAACAGGGTCACGGCCTGCCCGGCGCGTGACTTGACGTAGCCAAGCATCGCCTCGGGGCCGTCGAACCAGACGAACCGCCGACCGTCGACGGCGAGGATCGTGTCCCCGGTCGGCAGCAGGGCGTCGGTGGCGGTGGGGGTGTCGGAGTGCAGGCCGGCCAGCTGGGCCGGCGACGGCGTGGCGAGCGCCGGGTTCGGATCGTGGAAGAAGGCGCCGATGCGGATCGTGGTGCTCGGATACCCGGCCAGGGCCAGACCCGAGAACAGGACGATCGCGAGCAGCGCGTTCATCCCGACCCCGGCGAGGAGGATGGCCAGCCGCGTCGGCAGGCCCTGGGCCGCGAAGCTGTGCGGATCGTCGGAAGCGCCGTTCTCGCCCTCGAGCTTGACGAACCCCCCGAGCGGCAGGGCATTGAGGGTGATGGGCGTGCCCCACAGGTGACCGATCGTGGCGATCCGCGGCGGGAACCCGATGCCGAACTCGTGAACGGTCACGCCGGCCCGCCGCGCGAGGACGAAGTGGCCGAATTCGTGGGCCACGATGAGGACGACGAGAACGACCAGCATCAGGACCACGTTGATCAGACCATCGAACACGGTGTCTCCCGGGAACATGCGAACAGATCGGGACGAGCGGGCGCCCATCGGGCGTTGAGGCCCGCTGACGCTCCCGTCCGTATCAGTGTTCCGGGTGCACCCGATCCGCGCAACCACCCGATTCGGTCACGCAGGAGCAGGGACCCTGTATCCGGATGCGGGGTTCTCCCTGACGGCGGGGTTCTCCCTCTCGCTAGGAGAGCGCCTGCTTGCAGTCGAGCTTGGCCAGGTCGAGGACCGGCGCGCTCTCGATCTACCACC
>DASVIK010000335.1:0-4977 GCA_036382135.1 Candidatus Limnocylindrales bacterium
AGAGGAGATGCTCGAGGCGCCGAAGGCCAAGCCTTCCACCTCGAAGCTCCCGAACCCCCGGCAGATCAAGTTCTCCCTCGACCAGTACGTGATCAGCCAGGAGCGGGCGAAGAAGGTCCTCTCGGTCGCCGTCTACAACCACTACAAGCGGATCAACGCCGGCCACGCGGTCGACGAGGTCGAGCTCCAGAAGTCGAACGTGCTGCTCGTCGGCCCGACGGGCTCCGGCAAGACGCTTCTGGCCCAGACGCTCGCCCGCGTCATCGACGTCCCGTTCTGCATCGCCGACGCGACGTCCCTGACGGAGGCCGGCTACGTCGGCGAGGACGTCGAGAACATCCTCCTGCGGCTCATCCCGTCGGCCGACTTCGACGTGGCCCGTGCCCAGCGCGGGATCATCTACATCGACGAGATCGACAAGATCGCGCGCAAGGCCGACAACCCCTCGATCACCCGCGACGTCTCCGGCGAGGGCGTGCAGCAGGCGCTGCTCAAGATCCTCGAGGGCACGGTCGCCAACGTCCCGCCCCAGGGCGGCCGGAAGCATCCCCACCAGGACTTCATCCAGATCGACACGACCAACGTCCTGTTCATCTGCGGCGGCGCGTTCGACGGGCTCGAGAAGATCGTCGAGGAGCGCGTCGGGAAGCGCGGCATCGGCTTCGGCTCCGACGTCGCCATCTCCAAGATGGACAAGGCGAAGATCCTCGAACGGCTCATGCCCGAGGACCTCCTCAAGTTCGGGCTCATCCCGGAGTTCATCGGCCGGCTGCCGGTCATCGTCACGCTCTCCGCCCTGACGACGGAGGACCTCGTGCGGGTGTTGACCGAGCCGAAGAACGCGGTGACCCGGCAGTTCCAGAAGTTCCTCTCGCTCGACAAGGTCGAGCTCGTCTTCACCGAGGGCGCCCTCCAGGCCGCGGCCGAAGTGGCCCTCGACCGCAAGACCGGCGCCCGCGCCCTGCGCTCGATCGTCGAGGAGTCGCTCCTCGAGGTGATGTACGACATCCCGGAGCGCACGGACATCCGCAAGTGCATCATCACCGAGGAGACGATCCGCGAGGGCCGCCTACCGCTCCTGCTGACCAAGAGCGACGTCGACAAGGGCGTGGACGAGACGAACTACGTCGACTGGCTCGCCGAGCGAGGCGAATCGGCCTAGCGGCCTGGTCGGCCTGATCGGCGTTGGCCGGCGACCTCGTGGGCTGCGCCCTCGTTCGGCGACCTCGTCGGCTGCGCCCTCGTTCGGCGGCCTCGCCGGGCCTCGGCGGCCTCGCCGGGCCTCGGCGGCCTCCAGTTCAGTCGGCCGGTCCGGGGCCCGTCGCGAGCATCGCTCCACGAACGCGATGCGCGGGAGACGCCCCCGCCGATGATGCCCGTCAGGGCATCATCCCGAGACGCCCGATCGGCTGCGCGCCGCCCCACCAGATCCATCCATGATCGATGCCCGCAGGGGCATCCCAGGACATCGGCCCGAGGCGTCCGTCGCGATCGCTCACACGCCATCGGGCATCTGCTGACACGACCCGACGAGAAGACCCTGTCGCCAGGCTGGCCTGCGACGAGGACCGGCGAGTCGACCTGCCGACGCCGCCCAGCCTGAGTCGGGTCTGCGGGCCCTACGTCGTTCTCGTCGCCACCCGCCCCCACCCACACGTCCGCTGTGCGAATCCTGCGATGCCCTCCGGGGCATCGAATTGACTCAGGTTCTGGGCTCGGCCGCACACGGATCTGCAGGATTCGCGCAGATGCCCTGACGGGCATCACCCACGAAGGTCGCGCCCACCCGTGGTGTGGCGCTGGCGAGGGTCGCCCCCGCCGTCGTGCGGCGCAGGCGAGGGTCGTCGCCCACAGGCGCGGTTCGCACCGACCGGCGGGGACGCCCGGCGACCGGCGGAGGCGCCCGGGATGGTCGACGCCTCGTGCTACACTCCCCGCCTCACGGCGGTGACCGAGAGGAGTAGCGCCGGGTCGGCGACCCAGCGAGTGGGCGATGGTGGAAGGCCCGCAGGCACGCCGGCGCGAACGTCACTCGCGAGCTGTGCGGCTGGCGCCCGATACCACGCCACGAGGGCGTCTGCCCACCCGCGAGGGCACGGACCGGGATGACCGAGCCGCAGACAGACGCCGAACCAGCAGGTGGTACCACGATCCGTTCGTCCGCTGGACGAGCGGGTCTTTCTGTTTCGGAGTAGCAAGGCACGATGGATCTGCCGAAGGCGTATACACCGCGCGACGTCGAGGGCGCGATCTACGAGCGCTGGCTCGAGGCGGACGTGTTCGCGCCGGATGGCGCCGGCTCGCGCGCCGACCCGACCGCCCAGCCGTTCGTCATCATCCAGCCGCCCCCGAACGTCACGGGCTCGCTCCATATCGGCCACGCGCAACGCTCGGCCGTCGAGGACCTCATGGTCCGCCACGCCCGGATGCGGCGGCGTCCGGCACTGTTCCTGCCGGGCCTCGACCATGCGTCGATCGCCGCCCAGTTCGTGCTCGATCGCATCCTCGCCGGGGAAGGGGAGTCGCGCCAGAGTCTCGGCCGCGAGCGCTACCTCGAGCGGATGCGCCGGTTCGTCGCCGAGACCCGACCGACGATGCTCGCCCAGCAACGGCGGGTGGGTGCATCGCTCGACTGGGGCCGGCTCCGGTTCACGATGGACGACGTCTCGGCCAAGGCGGTGCGCGAGGCGTTCACGCGCCTCTACGCCGACGGGCTGGCCTACCGTTCCGAGGCGCTCGTGAATTGGTGCCCCGGCTGCCGGACGAGCGTGTCCGACCTGGAGGTCGTCGCGACGCCGGAGACCGGCCGGCTCTGGACGATCCGCTACCACCTCATCGACGACGCGACCGGCGCGCCCGACCCGGCCGCCTGGATCGCCGTCGCGACGACGCGGCCGGAGACGATCCTCGGCGACACGGCGGTCGCCGTGCACCCGGACGACGATCGGTATCGGGCGCTCGTCGGTCGGCGGGTGCGCATCCCGTTCGTGGAGCGCGATGTCCCGATCATCGCGGATCCCGTCGTGGAGCGCGCCTTCGGCACTGGTGCCGTCAAGATCACCCCCGCCCACGACCAGGACGACTTCGAGACCGGGAAGCGGCACGATCTCGCCTCGATCGACATCTTCGACGACGTCGCCCGGATCAACGAGCGCGGCGCGCCGTTCACCGGCCTCGATCGATACGAGGCCCGGGCACGGATCGTGGACCTGCTCGAGGCGGCGGGCGACCTCGAATCCTCCAAGCCGCACGAGATGGTCATCGGGCGCTGCCAGCGCAGCAACGACGTCATCGAGCCGCGGATCAAGACCCAATGGTTCGTCCGCACGAAGCCGCTGGCCGACGCCGCCCTGGCCGCGACGCGCTCGGGCCGGACGCGCATCCTGCCCGACCGATTCGACAAGGTGTGGGAGCACTGGCTGACCGGGATCCGCGACTGGAACGTGAGCCGCCAGCTGTGGTGGGGGCACCGCATCCCCGCGTGGTACTGCCCGGACGGTCACGTGACCGTGAGCGCGCTGGAGGCCGGTCCCGACGCCTGCGCCACCTGCGGCCGGCCGGCCGGCGCGCTGACCCAGGACCCCAACATCTTCGACACGTGGTTCAGCTCGGGATTGTGGCCGTTCTCGACCCTCGGCTGGCCCGACGACACGGACGACCTGCGCCGGTTCTACCCGGGCACCGTCATGGAGACCGGCTACGACATCATCTTCTTCTGGGTGGCCCGGATGATGATGCTCGGCCTCCAGCTCACGGGCGAGGCGCCGTTCTCGACCGTCTACCTGTCCGGTCTCATCCGCCTGCCGGGCGGCGAGAAGATGAGCAAGACCAAGGGCAACGCCGTCGATCCGCTCGAGGCCATCGACGAGACCGGCGCCGACGCCCTCCGCTTCGCCCTCATCCACGGCGCCACGCCCGGCATCGACCAGAAGTTCAGCCGCGAGAGGCTCGAGAACGCTCGCAACTTCGGCAACAAGCTCTGGAACGCGGCGCGCTACGTGCTGGGCGCCCGACCGGCGTCGATCGCGGCCGGCGCCGCCCGGGTCGCGCCCGACCCGACGGTGCTCGGGCCGGCAGAGCGATGGCTCCGCTCCCGCGTCGCGCTGACGGTCGGCGCGGTCGATCGGGCGATGGCCGACTTCGCGTTCGCCGAGGTCACGCGCCTCCTGTACGAGGCGATCTGGAACGAGTTCTGCGACCAGGGACTCGAGCTGGCCAAGGTCCGGCTCACCGCGAGTGGCCATACGGACGCCGAGCGCGAGGCGACCTGGTGGACCCTCGTCGAGGCGCTCGACACGTACCTGCGGCTGCTCCACCCGGTCATGCCGTTCGTGACCGAGGCGATCTGGGACGCCATCCCGCACGGAGCCGACGACCCCGGGCTGCTCATCGTCGCGGACTGGCCCGTCGCTGGCGCTCGCGACCTGGGCGCCGAGGCCGAGGTGGAGGCGATCCTCGATCTCATCCGGGGGATCCGCAACGCCCGCGCGGAAGCCCACATCGAGCCGGCCGAATGGCTGCCGGTGGACCTCGTCGTGCCCGAGACGCTCGGGCCGACGCTCATCGCGCTCGGGCCGGCGATCGAACGGCTCGCCCGGGCGCGTCCGGTCCGGCGCCACCTGACGCGCGAGGCGCTCCACGCGGCGACGCGCAGCGCGAGCGGGCTGGCGGTCATCGCCGGCGAGGCCGAGGCCGTGGTGGGCCGGGGCGGGGCAGGCGCGTCCGACGAGGCCGCCGCGGCCGAGCGGGCACGCCTGGAGAAGGAGCTCGTTTCGGCTCGGGCGCTGCTCGCCTCGACTCGTGCCCGCCTCGAGAACACCGAGTTCACCGCGAAGGCGCCACCCGCCGTCGTGGAGGGCGCGATCGGGCGGGCCGCCGAGCTCGCCGACCAGGTCGCCCGCCTCGAGGCCCGCCTGGGCCGCTGACGGCCGCTCGATCGGACCCACGGCCGGGCCCGAGGGACGTCGAGGACGCCGA
>DASVIK010000336.1:0-1615 GCA_036382135.1 Candidatus Limnocylindrales bacterium
GCCATTCCGAGGCCCGGAGCGTCCGGGCGTGCGAGGGGTCACGCAACAGCTCGATGGTGTTGATGAACGTATCGAGCGGCCCGTCCTCCGGCGCCAGCAGGTCGACGAGCGCGAGCCGTCCACCCGGCCGGACCACCCGGCTGATCTCGCGGAATGCAGCCCCGGGCCGCGGCCAGTGGTGGATCGAGAACCGGCTGATCGCACAGTCGAAGGTGGCGTCGGGGAATGGGAGTACGCTCGCGCCGGCCAGCGTGAACGTGACGTTGAGGATGCCGCGCTCCGCGGCGAGCCGAGTTGCGACGGCCAGCATCTCGGGCGTCGGATCGATCCCGACGACCGCTGCGACCGCCGGGGCGAGCGCGAGCGCAGCATGGCCGCCGCCCGTCCCGACGTCGAGCGCGCGGTCCGTCCCGGCCGGCTCGAGGGCCGCGACGAGCCAGCCCAGGTCGGGTGCGTTCGCCTGCTTCCAGCCCGCGCCGTACTGCTCGGCGACGGCGGCCCATTGCGTCCGGGTCGTGTCGTCGGTCACGCGGTGGGTTCCGGCCCGGACGTCCGTCCGCGGTCCCGCCACTCCTCCCGTCGGCGGCCCGATCGCGGCCAGAGGGCGGGCGGGGTCGCCTCGCCGGCGACGGCCGGGGCACCCAAGGCCGCCAGGAGCCGCGCCGTCGCCGCGGCAACCTCGGCGATCGCGGCCTCGAAGGCCTCGGGGTTTCGACGCGGGGGCGTCCGCGCGCCGCTCACCTTGCGGACGTACTGGAGCGCGGCGGCACGAACGTCGCCATCGGTCGTGGGCGGCTCCGTGACGCGGAGCGGGCGAATGCTTCGGCACATGCTCCGATGGTAGCGCGACGCTCCCGATGGCCGCGCGCGACCCCCGGCGGCAGCGCGCGATACCCGGCGGCAGCGCGCCGCTCCGCATGGTAGCGCGACGCCAAGCGGGCGCGTGCCGGCCGAGCCGGCACGGCAGCGAGCACAATCGGTGCCATGGCTCGTCGAATCGCGATCCTCGCCCTCGTCGCGGTCGGCGTCATCGCGTGCGGTGGACCGTCGGCTGCCTCCATTGGATTGCCCGTCGCGACCTCGGCGGCGCCGGGAACCGCCGCCAGCGTGAGCCGTGTCGTGGACGGCGACACGCTCAAGGCGCGGATCGCCGGCCGTACCGAGACCGTCCGCGTGATCGGGCTCGACACGCCCGAGTCGGTCAAGCCCGGCACGCCGGTCGAGTGCTACGCGCTGCGCGCCTCCGCCGAGGCGGAGCGGCTGCTGCCCGTCGGGGCCGCGATCCACCTCGAGGCCGACCCGACGCAGGCCACGCGCGACCAGTACGGGCGCCTGCTCGCCCACGTCTGGCTCGCCGACGGCACGCTCTACGCGGAGCGGATGATCCGCGGCGGGTTCGGCATCCACTACGTCTACGGAGGGGTTCCGTCGATCCATGCGGGCCCGTTCGCCGCAGCGGAGGGCGCGGCCCGGGCGGAGCTGAGCGGGCTCTGGTCGCCGGCCACCTGTGCGGGCAACGATCACACGGCCGCGCCGTAGCCGAGTCGGGCGCGTACCGGTCCCGGCCGCAGCCTGTCGCAGGAGTCGCTGCTACCATGCGCCGAAATCCTCCCGC
>DASVIK010000337.1:0-16585 GCA_036382135.1 Candidatus Limnocylindrales bacterium
CTCATGGCTGTGCTTCGATCGAGCTGTGGAGGTGGGGCGACGCCGCTTCGACACAACGCACCACGGACGCCACCATCGTACCGGACGCCCTGAAGGGCCCCGGAGCCGTTCCCGTGGATCACCCATCGCTTGACGGGCACCCGGCCGCGTATCCTGTGTCGACGTCCACCTCGGACGGACGACACCGCATGACCGCCGCTCCATCGTGAAGGGGACCTGCCCGATGTCCATCCGTCGACCGCTGGCGGCCCTCGTCGCCCTCGGCCTCCTCGTCGCTGCGTGCTCCAGCTCGGGGACCCCGGCGCCCGTCGCCACGCCGAGCCCGTCGGTCGCGCCGGCCACCCCGTCCCCGTCGGTGTCACCCTCGCCGAGCCCGACCGTCAAGCCGACGCCCACCCCGTCTCCGACGCCGTCACCGACGCCGAGCCCGGTGACCCTCACGCTTGCGGCCAATGTCTGGTGGGGCGGCTACGTCATCGACGTCAGCGGCGGGAACTACGACCCGCTCAAGCACAAGCTGAACATCGAGGCGACGTTCCTGAACACGAGCACGAGCAACGCCGACGTGAGCTCGCTCGGGGCCGAGATCAACGTGTTCTGGAACAGCACCTACATCCAGGGCTCCATCCCCGTCGGGGCGGTTCCCGCGGGCGGCACGGTCAAGGCGGAGATCCAGGTCGCCGTGCCCAAGGACTTCACGACGGACACGGCCGTCCTCACCTTCGGCCAGCCGACCGAGCACCAGGCGACCGTCCCACTCAACGGCGACGCCGCGAAGTCCGAACAGCCCACGACGCTGGCGGTCAGCGGCAAGGTGAAGATGGGCAAGTTCGTCACGTTCACCCTCACGTCCGGGAAGATCATGCCGGCGGCCTGCTCGGGCTACGGGAACAAGATCAAGTTCGGAGCGCTCAAGAAGGACGAGATGTCGATCATCCTCTTCGGCGTCGCCAGCAACATCGACCCCGTGAGCGACGCGCAGATCGACCAGGCGTTCATCAACGTGCCCGACGGGACGACATCAGCCTCGCTCCCGGCCGCGGTCATCACGCTGGCGAGCAAGGCGACCCTGCGCGACAACGGCGTGTGCTTCAACGTGCCGGCGCCGGGCAGCGGGACCTACAAGCTCAACATGCACGAGTACCGCTCGAAGGCCACCGGGGCGCTCGCCTTCATCGTGCCCTGAGGCCGCGTCGGCGACGGCCGAGGGCACCGGGCGCGACCCAGGGTCAGGGCACCCGCCGTGTGCCCGGCTGCGCCTGGCTCACGGACCCTTCGACGGAAGGCACTGGGGAACGCCGTTGAGGATCACTTCGCCGTACGGGCAGGAGAGGGGCGCCGGTGGCGGCAGGGCGCCCGGGATGAGCGAGACCGCGAGGCCGATCGCGGCGAGCACGACGATGGCGATCACCAGGAGTGAACGGCGCGGCCGTGCCCGGATCGGTGCGGTGGAGCGCCTGGTCATCGGTCGCGTCGCCTCCCGGCATCGTCCCTTGTGGGCGACGCCGCAAGAAGGCTAGCACCGGTCGAGCAACACAGCGGGCCCCTGCGGCGTCATGTCCACGGCGCCGGGCGACGGCTGGCAGGACAGAACGGATCGCCCGGCGCCGCCATGTCCGGGACCGACCCTTCCGTGGACGTGGAGCCGCCCAAGCGAGGCGTGGCATTGGTACGCTTGGCGCGATGTGCAACCTGACGGGGATCGCGTTCGGCGAGGCCGTGCTGGCGAAGGCGGACGTCGCCGGCCGCGAGGTGCTCGAGGTCGGATCGCTCGACGTGAACGGCTCGCTCCGCCCGTTCGTCGAGTCCATTGGCCCGACCCGGTATGTCGGAGTCGATATCGCACCGGGCCCCCGGGTCGACGTCGTCATCGACGCCTCGCGGATCGTCGAACGATTCGGCCCCGAGTCGTTCGACGTCGTCATCACGACCGAGATGATCGAGCACATCCGCGACTGGCAGACGGTCGTGAGCAACCTCAAGCGCGTGGTTCGGCCGGGCGGCCTCCTGCTCGTTACGACTCGCTCGATCGGATTCCACTATCACGGCTACCCGTTCGACTTCTGGCGCTACGAGCCCGAGGACATGCGGGCGATCTTCGCCGACTTCGAGATCGTGGCGCTCGAGCGGGACACCGACGCCCCGGGAATCTTCATGCTCGCTCGAAAGCCGCTGGGCTTCAGCGAGAACCGAGCGGCGCTCGCCCTCTATTCGATCGTGACGAGGCGTCGCCAGACGGGGCTCTCGGCGCTCGACATCGCCCTCTTCCGCCTGGGCCAGCGCGCCCGCAAGGAGGCCGGCGTGGCGGCCTATCGAGCGGAGCGTCGACTGCGCAGGGTGCCGCCGATGCTGACGCGACGGGTCGCCCGGCCGGTACGGCGACGCGTCGTCTCCCCGGCCTGGCGCCGCCTCCCGCCGACGGTCCGGTCGACGATCAAACGCATCTTCCGACGAGCTTGACGAGCTTGCCCCGATTCAGACCGGCGAGGGGAGACGCCCCGTAAGATGAGCACGCCGCGGGAACCTCCCCCGGACACGGATCGACCCGAACCACAGGACCGGAGGCGATCGCTGGCCACGACCTGGCGCCGTCGTCTCGGACGACTCCGCAGACTGTTCCGCTCGAAGCCGAACCCGCCTGCCCCTCCCCCGGCGCCCGTGGCCGCGGTCCCCGCTCCCCGACCGAGCGATGAGGAGCTCGGGGAGCGGCGGCTGGCCACCTTCCGCCAGATCCTCGGAACGCTGCCGCCCGGTCGCCTGCTCGATCTCGGCGCCGGACATGGCGCGTTCTCCAAAATCGGCCAGGAGCTGGGCTGGACCGTGACGGCCGTGGACGCTCGGACCGAACGGATGCCGATGGGGGACGGGATCCGTTGGGTGCAGGCGGACGCGCGGACGTTCGACGTCTCCGGCTACGACTGCATCGCGCTCCTTGGCCTGCTGTACCACCTGGGACTGGACGACCAGCGGGACCTGCTGCGACGCTGCTCCGGGACGCCGACGATCCTCGACACCCACCATGCGCTGAGTCCGTGGCTGACGGTCGACGGCTGGGAGGGGGGCATCTACCAGGAGCCGGGTTCGACTCCCGAGGAGCTCGCCAGCGTGCCGACGGCGTCGTGGGGCAACACTGACTCCTTCTGGCCGACGCGCGCATCGCTCCTGAGGATGCTGGACGAGGCCGGCTATCGGACCATCCTCGCGCTCGAGCCGCCCATCCTGCCCGATCGGACCTTCTATCTGTGCCTTTGAGGCGTCACCACCTGAGTTCGACCAACCGCCGCGCCATCCGCCGGGCGGCCCGTGCGCGATGCGAGATCGCGTTCTTCTCGGCCGCCGCGTACAGCCCGAGCGTCCGGCCACCTGGCGGCTCGGCGGCCGGCTCGAAGATCGGGTCGTAACCGAAGCCGCCGCTGCCGTGGGGCGCGTCGGCGATCCGCCCGCGGCACGTGCCCCGGGCGATGACGAGCGGCAGGCCGCCGCGCGGGCCGGCGCCCTCGGGCTGGGCGAGGGCGAGCACGCACACGTAGCGAGCTCCCCGGCGCTCGGGAGGCAGGCCGGCGAGGGCCGCCAGGAGCTTGGCGTTGTTCTCTTCGTCTGTCGCGCGCTCGCCCGCGTAGCGGCGGGTCCGGACGCCGGGACCGCCGTGGAGGGCGTCGACCTCGATGCCCGAGTCGTCGGCGAGCGTTGGGAGGCCCGAGCGCCGGGCGTACGCCCGCGCCTTGAGCCGAGCGTTCGCCTCGAACGTGGCGCCGGTCTCCTCGACCTCGTCGGCGATCCCGAGGTCGTCGAGCGAGACGAGCTCGAGGGCCAGGCTCCCGAACGAAGGCGCCGCGGTGGCGCGGCGCACGCCGACCTGACTCCCGAGCGAAGGCGCCGCGGTGGCGCGGCGCACGCCGGTCGGCACGCCGACCGGACTCCCGAGCGAAGGCGCCGCGAGGAGCTCCTGCAGCTCGCGGAGCTTGTGGGTCGAGCGCGTGGCGACGAGGATCCGGGCCGCCATCAGCGGCGGACGGTCGCGATGGCCTCCGCCTGGGCGGCGAACAGGCGCTCCAGGCCGACCCCGGCGAGGTCGAGCAGGCGGTCCGTCGCCGCCCGGTCGAACGGCTTGCCCTCGGCGGTCCCCTGGAGCTCGACGTACGTGCCGGCGTCCGTGCCGACGACGTTGAAGTCGACCTCCGCGTGGGAATCCTCCGCGTAGTCGAGATCGAGCAGCGTCTGGCCCTCCACGATCCCGACGCTCACGGCGGCGACCTTGCCGACGAGGTAGCGCTCCATGCCGTGGCTGATCAGGGCGGCGGCCAGCGCGACGTAGCCGCCCGTGATCGACGCGGTTCGCGTGCCGCCGTCGGCCTGGAGGACATCGCAATCGATCGTGACGGTCCGCTCGCCGAGGCGGGCCAGGTCGACGACGCCGCGCAGCGAGCGCCCGACGAGGCGCTGGATCTCGTGGGTGCGGCCGCCGATCCGCCCCTTGACCGACTCACGGTCGGTCCGCTCCGATGTCGCCCGGGGCAGCATCGCGTACTCGGCCGTGACCCAGCCGGTGCCCTTGCCGCGCAGATGGGGCGGGACGCGGTCGACGATCGTCGCGGCGCACAGGACCTCCGTGTCGCCGACCTTGATGCGGCACGACCCCTCGGCCCATTTCTGGACCCCGAGGGTGAACGACACGGGTCGCATCTCGTCGGGGCGGCGTCCGCCCGAGCGAGCCACGGGTGGCTGGTTGCCGATCGTCATCGGGCACTCTCCTCGACGAGGGACGCAGCGGACGGCGGCTGGCCGGCCACGAGCGCCTTGGCCTGGTCCCACAGCACGTCGAGAGCCGCGAAGTCGAGGTCGCGCAGGGCGACCCCCTGCTCGGCGGCCAGCCGCTCGACCTCGCGGAACCGCCGGCGGAACTTGTCGTTGGCGGCTCGCAGTGCCGCCTCCGCCTCGATCCCGTGCCAGCGGCCGACGTTGACGAGGACCATGAGCAGGTCGCCGAGCTCCTCGCTGCGCTCGGCGTCCGTCCGGGCGGCCAGCAGCTCGCCGAGCTCCTCGTGGACCTTGCCGATGACCCCCTCGATCGAGGGCCAGTCGTAGCCGATGTGAGCCGCCCGCTCCTGCATCTCCTGGCTCGCGGCGAGCGCCGGCAGCGATGAGCCGATCCCGTCCAGGGCGCCGCGGACGGGCTTCGTCCCGGGCGCGTCGTCGGCCGCGTCCGCGTCGGCCCGCTCGGCGGCCTTGATGCGCTCCCACTGGCGGTTCACGTCGCTCGCGGTCCGGGCCTCCGCGTCGCCGAAGACGTGCGGGTGCCGGCGGACGATCTTGGCGCTGATGGCCGCCTGGACGTCGGCGAGATCGAAGACGCCCGCCTCGGCGGCGAGCTGCGCATGCAGGATGACCTGGAGGAGCAGGTCGCCGAGCTCGTCGGCGAGTTCCGGCGTGGCGCCGTTCGCCAGCGCGTCGTAGACCTCATAGGTCTCCTCGAGCAGGTGGCCGCGCAACGACGCGTGGGTCTGCTCGCGATCCCACGGGCAGCCATCGGGCGCCCGGAGGCGGTCCGAGAGCCAGGGCAGGGTCCACGGCCCGGCCGGCGCCATTACGGGATCGGCCGGCCCGATATAGAGCGGCGTGGCGAGGTCCGCCTCGGTCAGGGCGCCGATCGTCGTGCCGTCGGGGATGCGGAACCGACCGACCGGATGGTCGGCCGGGTAGAGGCGCCGGAGCACCGCGAGCGGATCCTGGCCCCGCGGCCCGTGGCGGCCCGGGAGTGCCCGAACGGTCTCGGAGGGTCCGTCGTCGGCTCCCGTCGCCACCGTCGTGGCGGGTGACGGGATGGTCGCGGGGGCTCCGAGCACGGCCGCCGCGGCGAGGACGAGCGGGCGGGTCGGATCGAGGGGCGTGGCGATGAGTCGTTCCGTGGCGATGACCTGCAACCCCTGGGCGAGATCGAGGCCCCAGCGGATCCGCGCCTCGGCGAGGAGCGCGTCGAGCATCGGCCGGTTCAGGCCCCGCCGGTCGAGGTGAGGTACTGGGCGTACGCCGGGTCCACGTCGATCGTCGCCTTGCCCTGCTCGGTCGCGAACCAGTTGCTGAATCCGGTCGACGTAAGGGTCGCGATCTGGTCCTTGTCGGGCAGTCGGGTCTGCTCCTCGACGACCTTGAAGAGATACATCGTGTTGCCGCTGACGACCAGCTTGGACACGGACCCGACAGGCAGGGCGAAGATCTCGTCCTCGAGCGTCTTCGAGAGCTGGTGGTGGGCGACCCAGCCCATGTCCCCGCCCTTCGAGGCATCGGCCGCCTCGGAGTTCGCCTTGGCGATGGCGCCGAAGTCCGCGCCCGGCTTGGCGAGGTCCGCCATGAATCCGTTCATCCGGGTGATCGCCGGCGACTTGCGCCCGATGAACTGGATGACGTGCCAGCCGTAGACCGATCGGACCGGCGGAAGGATCTGGTCCTTCGTGAGGCCGGCCTTGAAGATGGCGGCGCCGAATGCCGGATCGAGCGTGGCCTGCGACGTGTAGCCGATGTCGCCGCCCTGGGCGCCCGAGGACGTGTCGGCGCTGTCCGTCTTGGCGATGGCCGCGAACTTCGACGGGTCCTTCAGCAGCAGCTGGTACGTGGCGTCGGCCTTCGCCTTGGCCGCATCCCAGGCGGGATCGTTCGTCGGCGGCGGCGAGCCGACGGCGGCGGCGCCGCCCGGCGCGTACAGGATGTGGCGCACGTCGACCTGGTCCGTCAGGATCGGCTGGCTCGTCTGCGGATCCGTCTCCTGGGTCAGCTGGATCTCGAGGACGTGGCGCTGCACGGATGCGACGGTCGTGTCGTCGGCGAGGATCTTGGCCTTGAGGGCGTCCCGCAGGACGTCCGCCCGGACCGCCTGACGGTAGATGTCGATCGAGACGCCTTCGTTGACGATGCTCTGGTTGTAGTTGGTGTCGACCGTGGCCGCGACGATGCGGGTCACCCGGCCGATCCGGAACGTCCCGTCGGCGCCCTTGACGACAGCCGTGACGCCATTCGCCGGCAGGGCGAACAGGGCGTTGAGGATGGCGGGGTCGAGCGTGCTCGACTCCTTGGAGACGTAGCCCTGGTCGCCATCGGTCTGGGCGGGCGCCGAGTCCTTCACGACGGCCGTCCACGCCTCGCCCTTGGTGAGCCGGGCGAGGTAGCCATCGGCCTTGGACTGGGCCGCCGCGATCGCGGCGTCGGTCGGCGTCGTGGCCGGGGCGACGACATCCGGGGCCACCTCGATGAGGTAGGCGTGTCGCTGCTCGTTGGTGGACGCCTCCTTGAGGAGGCGCGCGTCGACCTGGGCGTCCGTCACGGTGATCCCGAGCTGCGGCGCCAGCTCGGCCTGGAGCCGCGAATCGATGAGGCTCTGGAGCGACGCCCCGTAGACCGTGTTCGGGCTGGACTTCTCCTGGGCGATCGTGGCGATCTCCTGGTCCCGCTGGTCGTTGGTGATGAGGCCGGCGGTGGCCGCGTCACGGATCTTCGACTCGACCTCGTTGAGCCGCCAGAGGTCCACGTCCACCCGGTTCGCGAAGTCGTCCTTGGTGATCGACTGGCCGTTCACGGTCGCCACGGCGAGCCAGTGGCTGCCGTACCAGTTCACGCCGGCCGCCACGGCCAGGATGAGGAGCGAGAACACGACCACGGCCCCGAAGGCCAGGTTCGTGTAGAACGTCCGGCGACTCGAAGAGCGCGAGCGGGAGCGCTTCGGGGCAGGTCGTGATCGGAACGTCATGCGGCTGCGAGAACCTCGGTCGGGGGAGCCGGGCGGAGCCGGCGGATGCGGAGTATCGCGTCGGGACGGGACGGTATGCTACCGCATCCCCTCCTGAGAGCCCGCCAGCTCACGGGCCGAGGCCGTGACCCAGCCCGCGCCGAGGCGCAGGACCTGGTGCGGCCGGACGGTATGGCCCTTCGAGCTGTTCGTCGTGTCGACCACCAGATCCGCCTTGTCATAGACCATCGCCCAATCCACCGAGGCATGTGGCGTCACGACGACGACGACCTCGCTCTCCTCGACGAGCGCGGCGAGCCGGGCGGAGGCCATGGTCGTGCCGTCCCCCGTTCGGAACACCGGCACGTGGGGATCGTGATAGGTCACGGACGCCCCGCGCGCGATCAGCCCGTCGATGACGTCGGCGGCCGGGGTGTTGCGCGCGTCGCGCACGTTCGGCTTGAACGCGACACCGATGATCCCGACGCGGGCGCCCTTGAGCGCCCGGCCGCGCTCGTTGAGCGCCTCGCCGACGAGGTCCACGACGTGGCGCGGCATGGCGAAGTTGATATCGCCCGCCAGCTCGACGAAACGGTCCACGAAATCGAACTCGCGGGCCCGCCAGGCGAGGTAGTACGGGTCCACCGGGATGCAGTGGCCGCCCACGCCGGGACCCGGCCGGAAGGGCATGAACCCGAACGGCTTGGTGGCCGCGGCGTCGATGACCTCCCAGACGTCGAGGCCCATCCGCTCGCACAGGAGGGCGAGCTGGTTGACGAGCGCGATGTTGACGTTGCGGAAGACGTTCTCGAGGATCTTGGCCAGCTCGGCGGCATCGGGCGAGCTGAGCTCGTGGACGGTCGTGTTGATCTTGCGCAGGAGGGTCGCCGCCCGGGCCGTCGCGGCCGGGGTGACCCCGCCGACTAGGCGCGGGATGGCCATCCCGGCGCTGGTCGGGTCACCCGGGTTGACCCGCTCGGGCGCGAACGCGAGGCCGAAGTCGCGGCCGGCGACGAGCCCGCCGCGCTCGAGCACCGCCCGGAAGGGGCCGGTCGTCGTGCCGGGGAACGTGGTGGACTGGAGGATGACGAGTTGGCCGGCCCGGAGACCACCGGCGATGAGCTCGGCCGCCGAGAGGACGGGCCCCAGGTCGGGCACCTTGGCCTTGTCGATGGGGGTCGGCACGCAGACGAAGATGACATCGGCGTCGCCGAGCTTCGCCTCGGCCGGGCCGACGATACGCAGGCCGGCCGCGAGGGCGGCCCCGAGCCGATCGTCGGCGATGTCGTCGATCGGCGACTCGCCAGCCGACAGCTCCGCCACGCGCCGCGCGCTCGCGTCGACGCCGACCACGTCGAGGCCCGCCTCGACGAACGAGATCGCGAGCGGCAGGCCCACGTAGCCGAGGCCGATGATCGCCAGTTTCGAATCGCTGCTCACGAGTCCTCCAGGTCAGCCATAGGCGCCGTCGTGGCGCCGGCGTGGACGTCCGAACCGGAGGATAGCCCGTCCGGCGCCACCCGGCGGACGAGCTGCCGGTACCGTTCCGCGATCGCCGGCCAGGTGAAATGCTCCGCCCCCACGACGGCGATCCGGGAACGCTCGGTGGCCCGCTCGGCCGCGGGCCGATCCAGGATCTCGCCGATCGCGGCGGCGAGGTCCTCCGGTCCGAGGGACCGCGCGACCCGCCCGAGGCGGAATCGGCGAAGGATCGCCTCCATCGACGGGAGGTCGGGCCCAAGGACGATCGGCGTGCCGGCGACGATCGCCTCCAGGAACTTGTTGGGCATCGCGTGACGCTGGTTGAAGGAGATGGGGGGCAGGGGCACGAGGGCGACGTCGGCGGAGGCCGTCCACGAGGCGAGCTCGTCGGGATGGACGGCCGGCAGCGTGAAGTGCCGGCCGGCGAACCGGGCCTCGCGGTCGCGTGCGCTGCAGACCTGGTACCAGCGGCCGAAGCCCATGAGGACGAGGGCGGCGTCGGGGACGCGCAGGACCGCCTCGGCCGATTCCGCAAGGCCGAGGTTCGGGCCGAGTCGGCCCTGGAAGAGCACGATCCGCGTCTCCGGCGTCAGGCCGAGCGCGGCCCGGAAGAGGTCCGGGGACTTCCTGGAGGGCTTCCGGGGCATCGGGTAATTGGGCACGACGATCGGCCGCTCAGCCAGCCGGAACCGGGTGACGAGCCGGTCGGCCAACGCGTCGTTCACGGTCGTGACCGCATCGCTCGTGCGAGCCCAGCGTGCCTCGCGGTAGGCGACCCAGCGCCGCACGAGCCGCGGGAAGGCCACGACGTTGTTGGACTCGGACGTGATGTCGATGAAGTCATAGATCGCCCGACTGTCGCGGCCGGCTTTCCGGTCGCGCCGCCGGGCAGCGAGAGCGGCCGCGATCGTCAGGCTGCCACAGGCGTGGTACAGGTCGGCCGGCTCGAGCTGCCGGTCGAGCGTCCGCCACCAGCCGCGGACGGTATGCGGCCAGAACGCCCATCGCCACAGCCCGCCCGCCGTATCCCGGGCGGCCCGTACCGCCCTGGCCAACGGGGACCGGCCCGGTCGGGGGGCCGCCGTCGGGTCGACCGTACGGTACCTGGTCACCATGCGGGCGAAGAACCCGCTCGGGCGATAGCGTCGCCACTCGATCCGACCCTCGCGCTCCCGGTCGGGCACGTCCTCGCCCGTGGTCGCGGCGATCTCGACGTCGTAGCCCTCGTCGACGAGCGCCCGAGCGATCCGCAGGGCACGCGAGTACGGTGCGGCCGGGTTGCCGACGAGGACCACCGCACGCCGCCGAGCGGACTGCGCTGGCAGGGAGGCCGCGCCGCGACGTGTCTCGGGCGCGGCGGAGGCGGTCCGATCGATCACGATCTCCTGCCCGTCAGGACCGCGCGGTCCGCGCCGGGCCAAGTCGGCTGACCGCCCGTCCGGGACCGGCGCTCACACGTCCTCCGGGTGGGTCGGCGGCGCGGCGCTCACGGCGGGACCGTTGCCTGCCGCGGCCGATCGCCCGTCGCCCGCGAGGGCGTCCACGATCCCGAGGTAGTGCCCGACTTCGCGCTCCCACGCCAGGTCGGCGACGCGTGCCGCGGTGCGGGCCACCCGGGCGTCACGCTCGGCCGGATCGTCGACGAGCTTCAGGATCGCGGAGGCCAGGTCGTCGGGGTCGCCAGGCTCGTACGTCGTCACCTTGTCGCCGCCGAATGTCCGCTCGACGAGCGGCAGGCGCGTCGCCACGACCGGTCGGCGCATCGCCCCGTACTCGAACACCTTCGTGGACAGGCTCAGTCGCGTGTAGCTGTCCAGGCGCGTCGGGGCGAGCCCCATGTCGCCCGCGGCGATCGCCGCGGGCACGGCCTCGAACGGGACACGGCCGCGGAAGGTGACGCGGTCGTCCAGGCCGGCCGCCGTGACGCGGGCGCGGAGCGCGGGCTCGCTGTCGCCACGACCGAACACGTCGAGCCGGACGTCGAGTCCGGGCCGCAGATCGAGCAGCCGGCCCACCGCGGCGATGGCCACATCGAGCTCGTAGGTCGGGGTCACGGCTCCCGCGTACACGAGCCGCAGGATGCCGTCCGCCATGAACGGCCGCTCCACGACCGACGCCGGGTCGAAACGGGTCAACGAGGGGTAGTTGGGCACCACGCTGACCTTGTCCGGCTTGACGCCCAGCCCGAGAAGGCGGTCACGCAGGGCGACGTTGACCGTGATGACGTGGCTGGCGACACGGATCGAGAGCCGCTCCTGGATGCCCATGGCGCGGCGCGCGATCGGGCTCGCCGCGCCTGGGAACCGGGTCGGGAAGAACTCGGGCATCGCCTCGTGCATGTCGAGCAGCAGAGGGACGCCGACCGTGCGCACCGGCAGGCCCGCGAAGACCAGGAAGTCGGGCATCGTATGGACCTGGACGAGCGCGTAGTGGCGCCGACGGTGAGCCCGGGTCAGCGCCCACCCCGCTCGTACGAGGAAGGCGGCGTACTCGCCGAGGTACGTGGCGACCCCGGCGCCCTGATGGCGCCGTACATCGATCCGGTGGACGTTCACCCCGTCGATGACGTCCTCTGCCTCGTCGCCCGGTCGCCGGAGGCCATACACGTCCACCGCGCGGCCTGCCGCGAACACCGCCTCCGCTTCGCGCCGGACCCGGGAGTCCTCTTCGTAGTAGCTGTGGGTGATCATGGCGACGGCGTGGCCCGGCGCCCGGACCCGGGACGTGTCCGGAGTGTCGCCTCCGGCCGACCGCGTGGTTCGCGGCGTCTGGGCCGACGTGTCCGACATGACCCGATTGTAGACGGCGACGTTCGGGAGCCCGGGATCGACACCCGGGAAACGACCGGCACATCGGGAATCGTCGCCCGTGTTACCCTCCCAACCGCATGTCCAGGACCACATCCGACGTCGTCGGCAGAGACCTCATACGCCCACGGCGGAAGATCGGATTCTTCGCCCTGGCTCGCGCTGGCGTGGTCGACATCATCAGTCGCAGGCGACTGATCCGCTACCTCGTCGGGGCCGACCTGAAGCGGACCCATGCCGACACGATCATCGGGCAGCTCTGGTGGATCCTGGACCCGATCCTCCAGGTCGGCGTCTACTACCTCGTCTTCGACCTGATCTTCAAACGGAAGACCCCGGACTTCCTGCTGTACCTGCTGGCGGCGGTCCTGCCCTGGAAGTGGTTCAACACCGCGCTCAACGATGCGATGAGCTCCGTGGTGAGCCGGCAGGGGCTCATTCGGCAGATCCCGTTCCCGAAACTCGTCCTGCCGACGTCGGCGGCCCTTGCCAGCACCGTGAGCTTCGCGATCGGCCTCGTCGCCCTTGCGCTGGTCTACCTGCTCTATCTCCCGCGCCTGACGCCCTGGATCGTGTTCCTGCCGGTCATCGCGTTCGTCCAGCTCGTCTTCTCGCTTGCCATCGCGATCAGCCTGGCCGCGGCGAATTCGTTCTACAGGGACGTGGCGAACGTGACCGGCCACATCCTTCGCCTCCTGTTCTACATGTCGCCCATCCTCTACACGGTGGATGAGCTGCCGTCCAACCCCACGATCCGGTTCCTGTTCAGCCTCAACCCATTCACGACGCTGATGACCGCCTATCGCGCCGTCATCTATGGGACGGCGACCGGACCTTCGCAGGCGCCGGACTTCGTCGCCCTGGGCATCCTTCTCGCGATCTCCGTCGTCCTGCTGACCTGCGCGATCGCGTTGTTCAAGCGCGTCGAACCCGCCCTCGCGCGCATCCTGTGACGGGCACCATGTTCGGCCCGGGGCCGGCCCTCGAAGTGCGCGACCTCGGCGTCCGCTACAACCTCAGGCTTACCCGGCGGACGACCATCAAGGGATCGCTGTCGGGCCTCATGAAGGAGCGCCCGACCGGATCGACCCACTTCTGGGCGCTCCGTCACATCAGCTTCAAGGTCCAGCACGGGGAGTCGCTCGCCGTCCTCGGGCCGAACGGCGCCGGCAAGAGCACCCTGCTCCTGGCGCTCGCCGGGATCCTTGACCCATCCGAGGGGATGGTCGATGTCCACGGCAGCGTGTCCACGCTCCTGACCCTGGGGGCAGGGTTCGAGGTGGAGCTCTCAGGCCGCGACAACATCGATCTCGCCGCGGCGTTCCTTGGCATCGACCATCGCCTGATGGCCGATCTGACGCCTCAGATCATCGAGTTCGCGGATATCGGCGCCTTCATCGACGCGCCGGTCAAGACGTACTCCACCGGGATGCGCGCGCGCCTCGGATTCTCCATCGCGACCTCGGTGACGCCCGACATCCTCCTGCTCGACGAAGTCCTCGGGACCGGAGACCAGACCTTTCGGAACCGGAGCATGCAGCGGATCCACGACCTCATGGATCGAGCCAAGGCCATCGTGCTCGTGACCCACGATCTGAACACCGTGGCCGAGTTCTGCAACCGGGCGATCCTCGTGGAACAAGGCCAGCTGATCCACGACGGATCACCCGACGAGACCGCCGACTTCTATCGGGCGCGGGCCGAAGAACGCCGGCTGATGGCGGACGAGGATGGGGGTCGGTTCACGGGGTCCTGATCCCGCTGCCGGCGCCGGCGGCGGCGCCCACGACCGGCGGTCCGACCCGCTTGAATTCGAATCCGCCCCGTCCGGCCCGGCCCTCCGCATTCAGGACCCGAACGTCCGCCGCCATCCGGTCGAAGTCGGCCTGGTCGTACCCCGAGGCGCCGGGATCGACGAACCATGACCCAGGCTCGAGGGTCGCCAGATCGCGCGCGATCTGCTCACTGCCGATGACCTCGGCCATCGATGAATCGTAGAACTGCCTGACGAGCTCGAGCCCGATCGTGGCTGCCCCGGTCTTCAGTCCCTGGGCCGTGAAGACGACGAGATGGCGAGGCGGGTCGAGCTCCCACCAGTCGACCCCGAATCGATCCCAGAACCAGGACCCGGCGATGGGCGTTCGGACGACGATCCGGCCACGAGGTCGCAGGGCGGCGGCGGCGGCCTTGAGCGTCGCGATGGGATCCCGGACGTGCTCGAGCGAGTGGTGGAACATGATCACGTCGAAGCTCCCCGGGACATCCTCCAACTCGCAGCGCTTCACGTGGATGCCGTGGTGGACGAGATCGTGAGAGACGAAGGGATCGACGCCCAGGAGGTTCCGGAACCCCAACTTCCGCAGGGTGCACAGACGCGCGGGCACCCACCCACAACCGACGTCGAGGATCCGATCGGAGAAGCTCCGGATGCCGTAGCGCATGATCAGAGGACGATAAGGCCCAAGCTCGGGCGGCTCATCGATGAGGTGGCTCGCGAGAGCCCCGAGCCGTTCCCCGCGCCCGAACAGGACCGGCCTGATGCGCGCCTTCGTCAGTGTCCGGCGGAGCCAATGGCCGGGTGCGTCGTGCGCCTCAGCCACGCGCTCGAAGTAGGTTGCCGGATAGTAGGGGCCGAGATCCGCCGGCGGGTCCGGGAGCCAGAGCGTCCCGCACGTCGTGCATCGACGGTACGTGAACGGCTCCCGGGTCCCGAACATCATCTCCCGCGCATGCAGGGTCGGATGATCGCCTCTGGCCCCGCACGCCGGGCACTGCGAGCCGGATGCGGGTCGGGCCCCGTTCGTCGTGCCCTCTGGGTCGTTCACGGAAGTCCCGTCAGCAGACGAACGGTGCGGGCCAGCCACGGGATGACATCGGCGGTGGCGGCGTCCCAGCTGACCGGCAGGTCGACATCCCCCCGTGGCACTCGGTCCGTCGCGATCAGCGCCGTGGCATCGCGCAGCCCCTCGACGAGTCCGTCCACGGTCGGCGGCACGCCGATGATCCTCGGCGAGATCGCCCCGAGCGCTGCGCCGGTCTTCGCACCGAACGTGTTCGTGATCGCGAGATTCCCGGCGGCGGCCATCTCGATCGGCGGATAGCTCGTGTGCGGCGAGAGCATGAGTGAGAGCAGCAGGTCCGACCCACCGAGAAGCTTCGCGTACTCGCGATAGTCCAGCCAGGCCGCGGGCCGGAGCACGTGGCGCGACGAAAGCGCGAGTTCCGGCACGTCGGCCCCGATGGCCACGAACTCCCAGGGCTCTCGATCGAACACCCCGTTCTGGGCGGCGATCCGGAGCGCGCGCAGCCCGAGGGCGAAGCAATTCCGGTCGTTGCGCGGTCGCGCGTAGAAGAGGAGCCGCCGCGGCCGCCCGGGGCCGGAGCCGTCATCGGCGGGCGGTCGCCGGAAGAGCTCCCTGTCGACCGCTGGATCGAACGCCACGGCCGCGTCATCCGCGGCCCCGGCCCCGAAACGACCGATCCCGGCCGAGGCGAAGTGCGTGCGCAGGAGTCGTTCATTGAAGACCGCGCGACACGGGAAGTCGTACGTCGCCAGCGCCAGGGCGTGATTCGTCGACCACGGGTAGAAACCGGGCTCGAAATCCTGGATGAAGTAGAGGAACTCCCGCACCCGGGTCGTTGCCAGGGCTTCGAGCGCGACGTATGCGGTCGGCCACCACGTCGCCATGAAGACCTCGTTCGGAGCGACCGCGATCGGCGCGTCCGCCGCCACGAGCTCGGACTCACGACCGGCGACAGCGGAACCGGAGAGCGCGGCGATGTGGTCGCGCAGGGGGCCGGCGTCGCCGTCGAGGCGACCGAACGTCGCAACGTAGCGCAGCGCGATGCCGTGCTCGGCCAGGCGGCCCGTGACATTGAGGATCGTGTTGGGTCCGCCGGTCATGCGGGTCAATTGAAGGTGCGGCATCAGGACCGTGAGGCGCGGCCGGCTCAGGTCGGCGACCGGGCGGAACCGGGGCACCGCCACGAGCGTGGGTGAGTCGAGTGACTGGTACTCATGCATCTCCCCACGCACCGGTCCGATCCCGGGATGGGCATCCCGCCCGGGCCGGCGAAGGAACCGCCGGCCGGCTGTCGCGACCCGCCGGACGAGACCGTGGGCGCGTGGCCAGCGCTTCCTGAACGACCGGCGTGCCCTCTGGATCACGGCTCAGTCCAGCCTGGCGGGCGTCGGGCCGACGCTGACAGCCGTTGCCTGCTCGGCCAGGAGTGCCTTCGCGGCGTCCAGGATCGTCTCGGCCCGATGCCCGAACGTGTGTCGCGAGAGCACGGCCGCTCGACCGCGCCTGGCCACGTCGCGTCGAGCCTCAGGATCGGCCAGGTACCGGTCGAGCACGGCGATGAGTTCGTCCTTCCGCCGATAGGTCACGAGGCCGTTGTCGAACTCCTCTTCGATACCGGGAACGTGGTCGGATACGACGAACGCACCGCTCGCGAGCGCGTCATAGAGCCGGTTCGAGAAGAAACCCTCGTCGCGCATGTCCTGCCAGTGGTCGTTCAGGACGATCGCCGCGCTCGAGTAGTAGCGGCGGAGTTCAGCATTCGAGATCCAGTCGCC
>DASVIK010000338.1:0-3082 GCA_036382135.1 Candidatus Limnocylindrales bacterium
GCGTCGCTGGGCGGATCGGTCCTGAACGCGTCGGCGATCGCCGCCGGGATGCCGGCGCGAGCGGCTGCCGCGCCCACCGCCACGGCATACGAGACCATCCGCCGCTTCGCCCGGCCATGCGTGATGAGCACGGTCCCGCGCACCCCGAGGAGCGGCGACCCACCGAGCTTCTCGTAGTCGAAGACCTCGCGGATCCGGCCGATCCCGGGCTTCAGCAACAGGTACGCGAGCTTGCCCCGCCAGTCGCGCTCGAACTCGCGGCGCAGGAGACCGCGCAGGATGAAGTTCGACAGGCCCTCGAAGAACTTGATCGTGACGTTGCCCACCGCGGCGTCGCACACGACCACGTCGGCAAGGTGCTCCGCCAGATGCCGGCCCTCGACATTGCCGATGAAGTTCAGGTCGGTCGTCCGGAGCAGCGCGGTCGCCTCCTGGACCCGGGCTTCGCCCTTGCCGGCCTCCTCCCCGATCGATAGGAGGGCGACCGTCGGCGAGCTCACGCCGAGGACGCGCTCGGAGTACAGGGCACCCATCCGGGCGAATTGCGCGAGGTTGTGGCCCGTCGAATCCGTCGTGGCGCCGATGTCGAGCAGGACGAACGGTCCCTTCTCGGTGGTCATCTGGACCGCGAGGGCCGGCCGGTCCACGCCGGGCAGGCGCTTGAGGTTGAGGATCGCCGAGGCGACCCCCGCTCCCGTGTGGCCGGCCGTGACGACCGCGTCGGCCTCGCCGTCGCGCACCAGGCGCATGCACACGTTGATCGACGCGTCGCGCTTGCGCCGCACGGCGGCGGCAGGATGCTCGTCCATGCCCACGACGCCGGCCGCGGCGACCAGCCGCACGTTCGCCGGGAGGCCACCCTCGGTGGCCGCGACCGCGCGGATCCGGGTCTCGTCGCCGACGAGGATGATCTCGTCATCGGCGAGCTCGCGTGCCGCCATGAGGGCGCCCGCCACGACCTCGCCGGGGGCATGATCGCCGCCCATCGCGTCGACCGCGACTCGGGCCCGACCGCCCCCGGTGGCCCGCCGGATGAGACTCAGATCCATGAGTGCTCCAGGCCCTCCGCGGTCAGATCGGGGTCAGGCGTCGCGGTTCGGGCGGGTGCGCCTACGAGGTCGGTCGCTCGTCGGCGACGGACTTGACTTCGATCGCCGGATGGCCGTCGTAGTAGCCGCAGTTCGGACAGGCGTGATGCTGCAGCTTGGGCTGATGGCAATGCGAACACTCGTCGAGGTTGGGCAGGCTGATCGCGAGGTGGGACCGGCGCTCGCCCTGCCGGGCGTGCGACACGCGTCGCTTCGGGACACCCATGGCGGTTCGTGGCTCCTTTCGGGATCGCGGCCGGGGCGGGCACGCGCAGTGATGGTGCGAGGTCTGGCCGGCCGGGGCTCGTGCCGAGGAGCGCGAGGAACAGGAGGGGCCGACGGCCGAGTTTAGTCGCTCTTGCGGCGGCCGTCATCCGGAGTCGCGACGCGGAACGCCCGGAGCGCCTCCAGCCGGGGGTCGATCTCCGCATCGGGGTGATCGTGGGGTCCGCTGCCCAGCTCGAGCCCGCAGGTCGGGCACAGGCCGGGACAATCGGGTCGGCACAGCGGCGCGATCGGTTCGGCGAGCGAGACCGCCTCGCGCACGATCGGCTCGAGCTCGAGCTCGTGATGATCGGTGAGCCGGAACGCGTCGGGCTCGGCGGACGTGTCCACCGCCTTGCCGGTGCCGAGATCGATCGACGGCAGGACCTCCTCGTCGATGTCGAGGGCCAGGGGTACATCGACGTCCCGGAGACAGCGAGAGCAGCTCTCGGCGAGACTCGTGCTCAGGCGGGCCGTGACGATGACGCCGCGGTTCGTCCGGCGGACCGTGACGGAGCCCTCGATGGGGCCGGCCAACCGGAGATCGTCGTCGAGACCGATCGTGACGCCTGCCAGCGGCCAGGTCCGGGCGGCGCCCGGCGGTTCGCCGAGGAGGCCCGCCAGGGGCCAGGTGAGCGGATCGCGGTCGAGGGGCACGCTCAGAAACGGGTCGCCTGGGCGGCTCCGTTCGCCTCGTCGCCCTCGTAGGCGTCGGCATCCGGATCGTCGATCGGCTCGTCGCCGCCGTCGCCCCCGCGCAGCGCGGCGCGACGCTCGTCGAGCAGGGCGATCCCCTTCTTGATGCTCTGGAGCGTGTGGACGACATCGCCCTCCAGGCCGATGAGGACCGCCGCCGCGTACTCGTCGGCGCCCCGCCGCACCTCGTCGCCGTCCGCCTGGGCGGCGGCTGTGATGCTCCGGCTCTCGTCCTCGGCCTGCTGGGTCAGGCCGCGCTCGTCGATGAGGAACGCCGCCTGTTCCTGGGCTGTCGCGATGATGCGCTCGGCTTCCTGTTGCGCCTTCTCGATGATTCGCTCGCCCTCGGAATTGATGCGCTTGGCGGCACGGACCTCCTCCGGCACGGCCACCCGGAGCTGATCGATGAGGTCGAGCGCGGCCACCTGGTCGACGACGACGTTGCTCGTCAGCGGCAGCTTCTTGCCGTTCGCCACGATCGACTCGAGCCGCTCGACGAGGAAGATGATGTCGATCGGACTGTCCTCCTGCCCACTCTCCCGACCCGTTCCGCCGATTATGGCACGGCGCGATGGGGTCTTACCGGGGGACGCGGACAGGGGACGCCGGACGCCGGGTCACATCTTGCTGACGGCCATCTCGGCAAGCTTCTGGGCCATCGCCTGGTCGACCGGTCCCTCTTTCGAGACCTTCGGGAACGAGATCTCGAGGGTCTTCCCGCCGATGTCGACGAGCATGGACATGGCGCCCGCCTCCGGGTCCCAGAACGCGGCGTGGCCACTCACCGTGAGGTCGACGCCCTGGGTGAGGACGCCCTTGACCGCCGCGAACGGGTTGTCCGAGATCGCCAGGATCACCTCGCCGCCACCGTCCTTCTCCGCGACGACGTAGTCGCACCACTTGTAGGTCGCGTCGAACACGCCGGCCGCGTACTTGGCGCCGGTGACCGTGTCCAGGTCGGCCGCGCTGAGCAACGAGCAGGGGTCGGTCACGGCACCGGCGGGGGCGCTCGAACCGGCGGCGGCGCTCGCTCC
>DASVIK010000339.1:0-2430 GCA_036382135.1 Candidatus Limnocylindrales bacterium
TCGAGGCAGCCCAGGCATTCGCCGGGAGCACCGAGATGCGCGCCGCGATGCACGACGCCGGGGTCCAGGGCGCTCCGACGGTCTGGTTCGCCAGCCGATCGTAGGTCGCGCGTTTCGGCGATGTGGATGTGAGACGGGTGCCGAGGGCACCCGTCTCGTGCGTCCGGGCCCCAGACTGGCGCTTTCCGCGGCGAAGGAGCGAATCGTGCTTGCCATCTCCCAGGTCGGCACGCCATCCGAGATCCGGGACGTCCAGGAAATGCTCCGCGAGTACACGGCCTGGGCATTCACCCTGACCGCGGAGAGCGATCGGGCACCGACGTTCCAGGGACTGGAGGAGGAGCTGGCGACCCTGCCCGGGATCTACGCTCCTCCGGTCGGTCGCCTCCTGCTCGCCGTGGACGATGGCCGGCCGGCCGGATGCATCGCCCTGAAAGGGCACGACGCGGAGACGGCCGAGCTCAAGCGCCTCTACGTGCGGCCGGCGTTCCGCGGGAGGGAGCTCGGCCGGCGGCTCGTCGAGACCCTGGTCGACGAGGCCCGCGTGTCCGGTTATCGCCGGGTGATCCTCGACAGCCACATCTCGATGACGAAGGCGCATGCGATCTACCTCGCGGCCGGGTTTCGCAATGTCGGCCCCCCGCCGGACTTCCCCGCGATGCTCCTGCCGATCGTCGTGTTCATGGAGCTGGAGCTCGCCCCGGCCAGGGGTTGACCCGAGCGGTGCGGCCCACATGGCCCGCGCCCGAGGTCCGAAAGGCACTTGAGACCGGTCGGGAGGGACGGCGAGACTCGACACCGCCTTCCCTATGGAGTCGGAACCGTGACTGCGACCCTCGCCCCCGTCCCGATCGACACTCCTGCGCCGGACGATCCGTCGCTCCCCGCACCAGAAGCGCGCGTCGCCTCCGCGGCCGCACCGCCGCGCGACTTCGTGCTCCGCTGCTCGGGCCTGCGCAAGCGGTTCGGCGAGCGCCGGGCCGTCGACGGGGTGAGCCTGGAGATCGCGCGCGGAGAGACCTACGGCCTCCTCGGGCCCAACGGCGCGGGCAAGACGACCACGATCTCGATGATCTGCGGGATCCTGGCCCGGGACGAGGGCGACATCGTCGTCGACGGGCGGCCCATGGACCCCGGGACCACGGCGGCCAAGGGAGCCATCGGCTACGTGCCCCAGGACCTGGCCATCTACCCGGACCTGAGCGCGCGCGAGAACATGACGTTCTTCGGCCAGCTCTACGGCATGGGCGGCCGCGCCCTCCGGGACCGCATCGATGAGGTCCTCGAGATCATCGACCTGACGGACCGGGCGAAGGAGCGGACCGAACAGTACTCGGGCGGCATGAAGCGTCGCCTCAACATCGGGATCGGCCTCCTGCACCGGCCGCGCCTGCTGGTCCTCGACGAGCCCACCGTGGGTGTCGATCCGCAGAGCCGGAACGCCATCCTGACCAGCGTGGAGCGGCTCAGCGCCGAGGGCATGGGCATCCTCTACACGACCCACTACATGGAAGAGGCCGAGCGGCTGTGCGACCGGGTCGGCATCATCGACGAGGGGCACATCGTGGCGGAGGGCACCCGCCGCGAGCTCGTCGCCCTGGTCGGCGGGCACGACAAGGTCACGCTGGTCGCATCGGGTGACGTCCGCGCGGGCGCCGCGGCCGCCCAGGCGATCGAGGGCGTCCGCACGGCGACGGCCCACGATGCCGGGATCGACCTCCTCGTCGTCGAGGCCCGCCGCCTGCTGCCCCGCCTGATGGAGGCCGTCGCCGGCGCGGGCGTGACGATCCGCTCCGTCGAAGTGGAGGAGCCGGACCTCGAGGCGGTCTTCCTGCATCTCACGGGAAAGGCCCTCCGGGACTGAGGGCAGGAGGAGCGCCATGGGCGCCGCACTGATCATCGCCCGACGGATCCTCGTCCAGCGATTCCGGGACCGCTCCGCCATCGTGTTCGCGATCCTGACCCCACTCGGCCTGGCGATCGCCTTCTCGGCCCTCATCTCGGGCAGCTCCGATTCGTTCCACACGACGTTTGCCGTCGTGGACGGAGACCGCGGCGCGCTCTCGCAGGTCCTCGTCGGCGACGTGCTCGGCGGCCTTTCGAAGGCCGGCGTCGCGGACGTGGAGTCGGTCGCGACCGAGGCGGCCGCGCGCGATGCGGTGAGCTCCGGTCGCGCCGGTGCGGCGATCGTCATCCCGGCCGGACTCAGCGCCTCGATCCAGGCGGGTCAAGCCACCCAGATCCGGATCCTGGGCGGATCGGGACCGTTCGCCCGCGAGGTTGCGCAGGCAGCGGTCGGTGGCTTCGCCCACCAGGTCGGCGCGCTCCAGCTGACGATCGCCACGTCCGTCGCGACGGGCGGGAGCGCCGATGCCGCCACCGTGACGGCGGCCACCGCGGCCGTCCACGAGCCCAGCCCGATCGCCGTGG
>DASVIK010000340.1:0-7363 GCA_036382135.1 Candidatus Limnocylindrales bacterium
TCGCGACGGTCGCGATCGCGCTCCCGAACGCGATGAGCCCGCAGAGCGACGTGAGCCCGAGGTAGGCCCTCGATCCTGCCAGGAGCGCCGCGAACCCCGGGACGACCGCCGAGATGGACGCCAGGACCCCGAGTGTGAGGACCACGATCGCGATCGAGCCGGCCGTGACCCCGGCCGCGAATCCAGTCAGCCAGAGGACGTAGATGAGCATCGCCGCCGCCACGAACAACGTCGCGACGCGGTCTCTCGTTGTGAGGTTCATCGTGACCTCCCAGATGCCCTTCGATTAGGGGGAAGCCCTCCCGCCTGGTTGAACGACGACTCCGCCATAATGAATGAGCGTTCAGTTGTCTTGTAGTGCCATTTGACACATCCTGTAGCTGTCCTGCGGTGGACAATGGATGAGCGACCGTTCATGTTGCAAGTCGCAGACGCGTAGGGGTGTCATGCCTCGGATCAGTGCGGAACGGGAAGGGGCGACGCGGCGGTCGATCCTGCGGGCGGCTCGCGCGACGTTCGTCGCCAAGGGCTTCCACGACGCGACGACCCACGACGTGGCGCGCGCGGCCGGCCTGTCGGTCGGATCCATCTACACGTACTTCAAGAGCAAGGACGACCTGATCCGCGAGTGCATCCTCGCCGCGAACAAGGATGAGACGGACTCCGTCAGGCGCGATGTCCGCTCGCCCGAGGCGGTGCGCGACCGGATGACCCGGGCACTCGCCGGTTGGTACGCGTACACGATCGAGGCACCCGGCGTGCCGGCGTTCCTCGCGGAGGTGTGGGCGGCCGCGTCACGCAAGCCCGTGATCCGCGACCTCGTGGCACGCCGGCGGGAACGGATCGTCACGGTCGTGACCTTCATCCTCCACGAGGGAGTGGCGAGCGGCGAGCTCGTCCCGGATCTCGATGTCGACAGGGTCGCCCGGGCGTTCGCCGCCCTGCTGGACGGGGTCGTCCTGGAATGCATCGAGTCCGGTGCCCCGACGTCGCGGCTCGACATCGAGCGGCGGGCGCTCCTGCTCCTGGGATCCGCGATCGTCCCGCCGCGCCGGTAGGTCCCGCGAGGCCGCACACGCTCGGACGGCCGGCCACCGCACCGATACCACGACCCAGGTGGCCCTCCCGCTGTGACCAAGGACCCTTGTTGGGCCCGTCGTGGGCGTGGTTCGATCGAGGCGGCTCAGCATGCGGAGGGAGACGAGATGGCAACCGCCGTGACGACGAAGCAACAGGTCGATGACTTCCTGGCCCTCAAGCGCCTCGCGGTCGTCGGGGTCTCGCGCGACCCGAAACACTTCTCCTATGTGCTCTGGCAGGAGCTCCGCCAGCGCCGCTACGAGGCGATCCCGGTCAACCCGAACACGAGCGAGCTCGACGGCCAGCGCTGCTACGCGCGGGTCCAGGACATCCAGCCGCCCGCGGAGGGCGTGCTCGTGATGACGCCGGCCAGCGTCACGGCGCAGATCGTCCAGGACTGCGTCGAGGCCGGCATCGGCCACGTCTGGATGCACCGGGGCGCCGGCGGCGGACCCGGCGCGGTGGATCCGGCGGCCGTCGCGCTCTGCCGGGAACACGGGATCGAGCTGGTCGCCGGCCAGTGCCCATACATGTTCCTGCCGGGGACGCCGGTCTTCCACGGCGTGCACGGGTTCTTCAGGAAGCTGACCGGCGCCTACCCGAAGGACGTCCCGGCAGCGACCGGCCCCGGGACCGCGCGGTGAAGGCGGCGATCGTCTACCGCAGCAGCACGGGCACGACCCGGCGGTTCGCCGAGGAGATCGGCGCCCACCTGCGGACGCTGGGCGTCGAGACCGTCGTGGCGTCGGTGGGTGAGGCCGACCCCGCTGCCGTGGCAGGCGCCGACGTCGTGCTCCTCGGGTGTTGGACGAGCGGCCTCTTTGTCGTCCTGCAGCACCCGGACCAGCCCTGGATCGCGTTCGCCCGCGCGCTCCCACCGCTGACCGGCAAGAAGGTGGGGCTCTTCACGACGTACAAGCTCCTCACCGGGAGCATGTTCGGGAAGATGCGCGAGGAGCTGGCGGACCGGGCGGGCGCGATCGGCCTCGAACTGAAGTCGCGCGACGGGACCCTCTCGGAGGCAAACCGGAGCACGCTCGCTCGCTTCGTCGCGGACTGATCCTCGGGGCGCGGAGCGTCGAGGCATGGCGCATCCAGGCACGGCCATGCCGCGCCGATGGCACACTGCGCCCATGAGCCGCCCGTTCCGCCAGGTCGACGTCTTCACTCGCGAGCCGTATCGCGGGAACCCCGTCGCGGTCGTCCTGGACGGCGAGGGCCTGACGACCGAGGCGATGCTTCGCTTCGCGAACTGGACGAACCTGTCCGAGACGACCTTCCTGTTGCGGCCGACCGTCGCCGAGGCGGACTACCGGGTCCGGATCTTCACGCCAGTCGCCGAGCTTCCCTTCGCCGGTCACCCGACGCTGGGCTCGTGTCACGCCTGGCTCGAGGCCGGTGGCCGCCCGCGGCACCCGGAGCTCGTCGTCCAGGAGTGCGCGGCGGGCCTCGTCCGCATCCGTCGGACCGATGCCGGGCTGGCCTTCGCGGCGCCGCCGCTCATCCGGTCTGGACCGGTCGAGGAGTCGCTCGTCGAGCACATCGCCGACGTGCTCGGGCTCGACCGGTCGGCGATCCAGGACGCGGAGTGGGTCGACAACGGGCCGGGCTGGGTCGCCGTGCTGCTCGAGAGTGCCGAGGCCGTCCTCGCCGTCCGACCCGGGTTCGTGGACCTGGATCTCGGCCTCGTCGGACCGTACCCGGCCGGCTCGCCCGCCGCGATCGAGGTCCGCGCCTTCTTTCCGAAGGACGGCGCGACCGTCGAGGACCCGGTCACCGGGAGCCTGAACGCGTCGCTCGTCCCGTGGCTGCTGCGCACGGGCCGGGTCGCGACCCCGTACGTGGCCAGCCAGGGGACCGCGCTCGGCCGGGCCGGTCGGGCCCACGTGTCGCGCGATGCGGACGGGACGATCTGGGTGGGCGGTGGGACCGTGACCTGCGTCCTGGGCGAGGTCGAACTCGATGCCGATGAGATGTCCGAGCGGGCATGAGGATGGATGCGGACCGAGCCCGATCTTGACCGGCGGGTCTTGCTGGACGTCCTGGCCGACCGCTACCTGCTCGACATCGAGCGGCTCGAGTTCGTCCCGTACGGGATCGATTCCTGGAGCTACGCCGCGGTTCGGAGCGACGGCACGCGGGTCTTTCTGAAGCTGGTCCGGCCCGCGTTCGTGGCAGGTGCGACCCCGCGTGGAGCGGAGTTCCCCCTCATGGCGGCCCTGGCGGACCTGGGCCGGGTGTCCGTCGCACGCCCCCTCCCCGACCGCGCCGGCCGGCTGGCGAGCGCGGTCGACGGGTTCGAGATCAGCGTCCTCGAGTACCTCGAGGGTCGCTCCCTGGAGGATGAGACGATCTGGCCGGAGGCCCTCTATGCGCGGGTCGCCGAGACAGTGGCGGCGATCCACGCGAGCACCGGGGCCGTCCGCCACCTCGTCCCACGGGCCGAGCGGTTCGAGCTCCCGTTCCTGCCGCCGTTCACCGCGGCGCTGGTGGCCCTCGAGGCGGGAGAGCTCCTCGTTCGTGGCGGTCCTCCGTCGAACGAGCTTCACGATCTGGTCGTGCCTCGCGCCGTCGCGCTGCGCGCGGGCATCGGGCGCCTCGAAGCCTTGCGCGACCTCGCGCACAGGCGCGCCGCCGACGGGCACGGCGCCGGCGAGGTGCTCTGCCACACGGACCTCTGGGGCTCGAACCTTCTCCTCTCGGCCGACGGCACGCTCCACGTGCTCGACTGGAATGGCGCGCTGCTCGGGCCACCGGAGCACGACCTGTTCATGTTCGCCGGCACCGGCTTCTTCCCCGCCGACCGACTCGGATGGTTCCTCGATCGGTACGAGGCGGCATTCCAGCCGGTCCGACTCGACGCGGACGTGTTCGCCTTCTACCTCTACCGGCGAAGCTTCGAGGATCTCGCGGCGTTCGTCGCGGAGCTTGCCGGCGGGAGCGCGGACGCGATGGACCCGTCCGAGACGCTGGGCATCGTGGCGGGCATCCTCGACGACCTGCCAGAGCTCCAGGAGCGCGTCCGCGGCGTCCGCCGGGTACTGGCCGAGCGGATCCGATGAGGGCCGCCTGGAGCCGAACCTCGGAGACCCCGCGGGGGCCGCCCTGCGCGAGCGCTGACGCATCGCTCAGGCGTCGCGACCACGACGGGCTGGACGCGCTTCGGTCGAGCCTCGCGTGTCAAGCTCGAAACCGCGGAAGCCTTCGGCTGCGTTTCCATTCAAGAAGCAGTCCCGCGGGTTCGCTCCGGTCTTCCGGGCACGAACGCCGCCGCCGCGACTCCCCACGAGGTCAGACATGGACGACGCGCAGGCCACTCCGACGACGGTCCCGATCGAGTTCCTCATCCGGATCCAGCCGAACCTCAAGCCGATCCTCATCCTGTTCGGCGTCCGAGACGACGGTAAGGCGCGGGTTCGCCTTGCGGACGGTCAGTTCACCGCCCGGTTCGGTCGGTTCGAGGCGCGGACTCCGCTCGCGAACATCGAGCGCTGGGACATCGGCGGGCCGTACAAGTCGTGGCGGGCGGTCGGCGTCCGGCGGACGATGGGCACCCACGATCTGAGTTTCGGCGGCAGCGCCCATGGAGCGGTGCGGCTGCATTTTCGCGAGCCGGTCCGCGCGGCCCGGCTGATGAACACGGAGCTGTACGTTTCCGTGGACGACCTCCTGGGCCTGGGCGCCGCCCTGACCGAACGCGGGGTCCCCGGCCAGGACGATCGCGTTCGACCGTAGGCGCGACCGCCGCTTCCGACCTCCATCGAGGTTCTGGCTCAGTAACGCGGCCCCGCTACGGTGTGCCCGCCAGGACCATGGGCGTGTACGCTCGCGGGATGCTGACCTGCCCGGTCTGTTCGGAGGAGAACCCGTCCCGCGCGCGCTTCTGCCTGGCCTGCGGTGCCGACCTCCCGGCCGAGCGCGAGGCGCCCCGTGAGGAGCGCAAGCTCGTCTCGGTCCTGTTCTGCGACCTCGTCGGCTTCACGGCCCGCTCCGACAACGCGGACCCGGAGGACGTCCGCGCGACCCTGCGCCCGTACCACGCCCGCCTGCGCGCCGACATCGAGCGGTTCGGCGGCACGGTCGAGAAGTTCATCGGCGACGCCGTCATGGCGGCCTTCGGCGCGCCGGTTGCGCACGAGGATGACGCCGAGCGCGCCGTCCGAGCCGCGATCCGGATCATGGCTTCGATCGAGGAGATGAACGAGGAGCGGCCGGGGCTCGACCTCTCGGTCCGGATCGGGGTGAATACCGGTGAGGCGGTCGTCTCGCTCGGGGCGCGTCCCGAGGAGGGCGAGGGCATGGTCACCGGCGACGTCGTCAACACGGCCGCACGCCTCCAGGCCGCGGCGCCGGTGAACGGCGTGGTCGTGGGGCAGATGACGTTCCGAGCCACCCGGGACTGGGTCGACTACGAGGTGCTCGAACCAGTCACCGTCAAGGGCAAGGCGGAGCCTATCCCACTCTGGCGCGCGCTCTCCGCCCGAAGCCGGTTCGGCGTCGACGTCGACCAGGGGAGTCGGACCCCATTCGTCGGTCGCGACCATGAGTTCGCGCTTCTCACTCAGACGTTCGCCCGCGCGGTCGCCGAACCTTCCGTGCAGCTCGTGACGATCATCGGGGAGCCCGGCGTCGGCAAGACGCGCCTCCTCTGGGAGTTCCGCCGCCACCTCGACGATCGCCCGGATCTCGTGTTCTGGCGGCAGGGACGATGCCTGCCGTACGGCGAGGGCGTGACGTACTGGGCGCTCGGGGAGATGGTCAAGGCACAGGCGGGCGTCCTCGAATCGGACCCGCCGGAGGTGGCCCTCGACAAGCTTCAGACGGCCCTGGCCGCCGTGAGCGAGGACGACGCCGAGCGCGACTGGCTCAGGGGCCGGCTCGCTCCGCTCGTCGGGGTCGGCGGGGAGACGCAGCGGGAGAGTCGGGATGAGGCGTTCACCGCGTGGCGTCGGTTCCTCGAGGCCATCGCGGCGCACAACCCCCTCGTCCTGGTCTTCGAGGACCTCCACTGGGCCGACGGACCCCTGGTCGAGTTCGTCCAGCACCTCGTCGAGTGGTCGAGCGGAGTGCCCCTGTTCGTCGTGTGCACGGCACGGCCCGAGCTCTACGAGCGCCACCCCGGGTGGGGCGGCGGGCAGCGCAACTCGACCACGATCTCGCTCTCCCCGCTTTCCGAGCCGGACACCGCGACGCTGCTCTCGGCGCTCCTCGAACAGGCGGTGCTGCCGCCCGACGTCGTGGCTCAGCTCCTCGAGCGGGCCGGAGGCAATCCGCTCTACGCGGAGGAGTTCATCCGGATGCTCACCGACCAGGGGATCCTCGAGCGCCACGGGTCGGCCCTGCGGACGGTCGCCGACGAGGGCGCCGTGCCTGTCCCCGAGACCGTGCAGGCCCTGATCAGTGCGCGGCTGGACACGCTGTCGGTCGATCGCAAGACCCTCCTGCAGAACGCGTCGGTCGTCGGGAAGGTCTTCTGGTCGGGCGCCGTCGCCTCGATCGGAGGGGTCGCGGAGGGTGGGGCCCGCGACGTGCTCCACGATCTCGCGCGGAAGGAGCTCGTCCGCACGGTCCGCACGAGCTCCGTCCAGGACCAGGCCGAGTACTCGTTCTGGCACGCCCTCGTCCGCGACGTGGCCTACGGGCAGATCCCGCGGGCCGAGCGGGCCGCCAAGCACCTCGCCGTGGCCGCGTGGATCGAGTCGACCGTCGGCGAACGGATCTCCGACCAGGCCGAGTTCCTGGCATACCACTACGAGAACGCCCTTCGACTGACCACGGCCGCCGGCCGGGACCCGGGCGACGAGCTCCGGAACCGGACGGCCGGCGCCCTCCAGATGGCGGGCGAGCGAGCCCAGCGCCTGGACGTGGCCAAGGCCCTGGAGTTCTATCGCCGCGCGGAGGCGCTCCTGCGGCCCGACGACCCGGAATTCGCGATGCTCCACATCAAGACGCTGGCCGCCGCCGGCGATCTGGGTGAAGGGTCGGAGGCCGAGAGGTCGGCGGCCTACGAGACGGCGATCGAGCTGATGCGGCGGCGGGGCGACGCGGTCCGTGCCGGGGCGACGCTGCGGGAGTTCGGGGCGTTCCTCAAGACGGTCGGGTCGACGGAACGCGCGGAGCGGGTCACCGACGAGGCCGTCGAGCTCCTGGAGCCCCTCGGTCCCAGCCAGGAGCTCGCCGCCGCCTACTCGACGCGGGCCGGGAACCACATGATGGCCGGGCGATTCGCCGAGTGGGTGCACTGGACGCAGGCGAATCGCCCGGCCATCATGTGGTTCCCGGC
>DASVIK010000341.1:0-6402 GCA_036382135.1 Candidatus Limnocylindrales bacterium
GGGTCGTCGCCGGCACCCTGGCATTTGAATCGTTCACCGATCTCACGTTCGACAACGTCATGTCGGCGGCCGTGGACCCACCGCAACCCAACCAGGCCGGACCGGACACGATCGATACAGCCGTGGACCTGCGGATGACGGACGCCATCTGGCAGGCCAACCGGCTTGTTGTCGTCGCGACCTATCCCTGCGGCACGGGGCCACGCGACTGCATACGGGTCACGGAACTCAACACGACGTCCGCGTCGGACCTCGTGGATCCACTCCTGACCCAGGACTTCCTGATCAACGAGAGCGGCAAGGACCTGTTCATGGGCGGCGTCGGGCTGAGTGGCGACGGGACGCTGCACGTCGGCTGGACCCGCTCCTCGTTGACGGACAGCCCCTCGTCGTACACCGCGCACCAGGCACTCGGCGACGCGATCGGCTCGGTCAGTGCGCCCGAGTTGCTCGCCGCCGGCACGGCCGCCTACGGTGGCGAACGCTGGGGCGACTACGTCGGGGTGGCCCAGGATCCCCAGGTCCCGAACCAGGTCTGGAACGCCAACGAGTACTCCGGTGGCACCGCGTGGCTGACCAAGGTCACGCCCCTGCATACCGGCGGTACCACCTACATCCCGATCACCCCGGTCCGGGTGCTGAACACGATCGCCGGGGTCGGCCTCACCGGGATGTTCACGACCGGGGTCGCCCGGACGTGGCAGGTCGCCGGGTTCGGCACGATCCCGCTCAACGCGGTCGCGGTGACCGGCAACGTCGCCGTCACCGGCCAGCAGTCGGCGGGCTACCTGGCGGTCACCGTGACCCCCACGAACACCCCGCCGTCGGCCACCATCAACTTCCCGATCGGCGAGGTCCGGGCGAACAACGTCACGATCCCGCTCTCGTCGGCCGGCAAGCTCTCGGCCGTGTTCAAGGGCCTGTCGGGCAAGAAGACCCATCTCGTGTTCGACGTGACCGGCTACTTCCTGGCCGACACGTCCGGGGCGACCTACACCCCGATCACGCCGGTCCGGGTGCTGAACACCCTTGCCGGCCTCGGCCTGACGGGCAAGTTCGTCGCCGGGACGCCGCGGACGCTCACGATCGCGGGCCTCAATGGCATCCCGGGCGGAGCAACGGCGATCACCGGCAACGTCGCGGTCGTCGCCCCGACCAAGGCCGGCTTCGCGTCGGTCACCAAGGACCCGACGGCGACGCCGTCGACCTCGACGATCAACTTCCCGGCCGCCTCGACCCGGGCCAACGGGGTGTTCGCCCCGCTCAACGCATCGGGCGAGCTGTCCATCTACTACGGGGCGGCGCCCGGCTCCACCGTGGATGTCGTCCTCGACGTGACCGGCTACTTCATGCCCGGCCTGGGCGGCCTCAAGTTCGTCCCGCTGAACCCGTCCCGGATCATGGATACCCGCTCGACGGCCGTGTTGTCGGGCCTCTCGGGCAAGCTCACCTCGGGCACGCCCAGGACGCTCGATGTCGACGGGCACTGGGGCGTTCCGGTCGGCGCTGCGGCCGTGACCGGCAACCTGACGGTCGTCGTCCCGGGCGGCGGTGGCTTCCTCTCGGCGACCCCGGATCCCGATCCGGCGCCGTCGACGTCGACGCTCAACTTCCCGACCGGCGACACCATGGGCAACGGCATCTGCGGCCCGCTCAGCGTGTCCGGCAACATGTCGTTCACCTACAAGTCGACGCCCGGCAAGACCACCGACCTCGTCCTGGACCTGTCCGGCTACTTCCAGTAGCGGCGGCAGTCCCGCGGGCCCGGCTCGCCGCGCTCCGGCGCTGGTGCCCGGCTCGGGAAACGAACGCGCGCCCGGCCGCTAATGGTCGGGCGCGTCGTCGAGCCGCGTCCGAGCGGCGGCCAGCGCGGCGGCCACCCGGCCAGGCGCGGTCCCGCCCTCGACGTCGCACGCCGCGAGCGCGCCCTCGATCGAGGCGGCGGCCCGGAGCGCATCGGCGATCCCGGCTTCGGAGGAGAGCGCCCGCGCGGCTTCGTCACCGGCGGAGCCGAGGGCGAGGCCGATCATCCCGTCGGATACGGCGTCGAGGCCGACGGCCGCCTCCTCCGCCTGGCCGACCAGGGACCCGACCACGTGGTGGGCGACCCGGAACGCAACCCCACGCCGCACGAGCGCGTCGGCCACGGCGGTCGCCGTCGTGTACCCCTCGTCCGCGGCGGCCCGCATCCGCTCGCGGTCCACGGCCAGCGTGTCGATGAGCCCGGCCATGATGGCAAGCGACGCGTCCAGGGTCGCCGCGGTCTCGAAGAGCGGCACCTTGTCCTCCTGGAGGTCGCGCTGGTAGGCCAGCGGCAGGCCCTTGAGCAGGGCGAGGACGCCGGTCAGCGCACCGATGACCCGGCCCGCGCGGCCGCGGACGAGCTCGGCCGGATCGGGGTTCTTCTTGTTGGGCATCATCGACGAGCCCGTCGAGAAGGCGTCCGCCACCCGGACGAACCCGAACCGCGGGTTCGACCACCAGACGATCTCCTCCGCGAAGCGGCTGAGGTGGACCATCGCGAGCGCCGCCGCGGCGAGGAACTCCACGACGAAGTCGCGGTCGCTCACCGCGTCGAGCGAGTTCGCGGTGATCCCGTCGAAGCCGAGCTCACGCGCCGTCGCCGCGCGGTCGAGCGGGTAGCCGGCCCCTGCGAGCGCGCCCGCCCCGAGCGGCGAAACGTTCGCCCGGCGCCGGACGTCGGCCAGGCGGCCACGGTCGCGCTCGAGCATCTCGACGTAGGCAAGGAGGTGGTGGGCGAGCAGGACCGGTTGGGCGGGCTGGACGTGGGTGGAGCCCGGCAGCACCGCATCGCCCTCGCGTTCGGCGAGTCCGACGAAGGCGCGCTCCAGCGCGACGAAGGCGCCGTCGAGTCGGTCGATCGTCCGGCGCAGCCACAGGCGCAGGTCCGTCGCGACCTGGTCGTTGCGCGAACGACCCGTGTGGAGCTTCCCGGCCAGCGGGCCGATCCGGCTCGCCAGGGCGGCCTCGAGATTGAGATGGACGTCCTCGAGCGCCGGGTCCCAGACGATCGTGCCGGCCTCGACCTCGGCCCGCAGCATCTCGAGGCCGGCCACGAGGGCCGTCACCTCGGCGGGGGTCAACAGGCCGGCCCGGCCGAGACCGTGGACATGGGCGACCGAACCCAGGATGTCGTCCAGGGCCAGCTCGCGGTCGACCTCGATCGACCGGGTGAAGTCGGCCACGCGCGGATCGTTCACCTCGTTGAACCGCCCGCCCCAGAGCCGCATCCGTCCTCCTCGTCCGTGGCGGCAATCGTAGCGGGCTGCCCGAGGTCAGCGGCGGCCGCGGTTCGAGATGGCCGGGATCCTGGGGCGGGTCAGGCCCGCCCGTTCCAGGGGGCAGACGCGCGCAGGCGCTCGGCGGCCTCTTCGGCGGTCAGGTCGCGCTGGGTCTCGGCGAGCAGCTCGTATCCCACCATGAACTTGCGGACGGTGGCGCGCAGCAGGGGCGGATAGAAGTGGGCGTGGAGCTGCCAGTGGTCGGTGGGACCGTCGCCGTCGCCGAACGGCGCCTGGTGCCAGCCCATGGAGTACGGGAACGGCCGATCGAACAGGCTGTCGTACCGCCCCAGGAGCCGCACGAGAGAGCGGGCCAGGGCGTCGCGCTGGCGATCGTCGAGGCCGGGCAGCCGCTCCACCGGGCGGCGCGGGATGACGAGCGTCTCGAACGGCCAGGTCGCCCAGAACGGGACGACGATGAGCCACTCGTCGTCTTCCTCGACGACCCGCGAGCCGCCCAGCTCCTGGCGGGCGTAGTCGAGGAGGAGCCGGTCCGGGTGCTGCTCGCAGTGGCGACGCTGGGCCGCGTCCTCGCGAGCCGCCTCCCGCGGCAGCGCCGTGCCGGCCCAGATCTGGCCGTGGGGATGCGGGTTCGACGCGCCCATCGACTCGCCCCGGTTCTCGAAGACCTGGACCCAGCGGTAGGTTCGGCCGAGCTCGGCCGTCTGGTCCGCCCATACGTCGATGACCGCCCGGACTTCATCGGCGGCCATCCGCCCCAGGGTCAGGTCGTGGCGTGGCGAGAAGCACAGGACCCGGCAGGTGCCGCTCTCGCCTTCGGCCACGAGCAGCCCGTCGCCGACCCGTTCGGTCGACGTCTCGGGGCTCAGGGCCGCGAAGTCGTTCGTGAAGACGAACGTCGAGTCGTACGCCGGGTTCACGTCGCCCCGGGCCCGGGCGTTGCCGGGACAGAGGTAGCACGAGGGGTCGTATGCCGGGCGCTCCTCCGGGGCGTCCTGCTCCTCGAGCCCGAGCCACGGTCGTTGGGTCCGTCCGGCCGAGACGAGCACCCATTGGTCGGTCAGCGGGTCATAGCGCCGGTGGGGCCCATCGAACCGGTCCGCGATGGCCATGCCGCTCAGGCCGATCGGGCCTGGAGGCCCTGGGGGACCAGGATGAGCTCGCGGACGGCGTCGCCGAGGAGGGTTCGCGCTTCGGGCTCGAGCCGCGAATCGGAGATGAGCACGTCGGCCTCGTCGAAGCGGGCGATCGAGCTGATGCCCACGACACCCCACTTCGAATGGTCGGCCACGACGACGAGCCGCCGGCTGGCCTCGATGAGCGCCCGGTCGGTCTCCGCCTCCAGCATGTTCGGGGTCGTGAATCCCGCCCGAGGCTCCATCCCGTGGACGCCCATGAAGACGATGTCGAGGTGCACGCTGCGCAGGGCCGTGACCGCGAACGGGCCGACGAGGGCGTCGCTGGGGGTGCGCACGCCGCCCGTGAGGATGATCGTCTGGTCGCTCCGGTTCAGGGCATAGAGGGCGTCGGCGACCGGGATCGAGTTCGTCACGACCGTCAGCCGCGGGACATCCACCAGGGCCCGGGCGAGCGCGTACGTCGTCGTCCCGGCCGAGAGTCCGATCGCCATCCCGGGCTCGACCAGGGCGACGGCCGCCGCGGCGATCGCCTCCTTCTCGTGCTGCTGGAGCGCCGACTTCGCGGCGAAGCCGGGCTCGAAGAGGGCGTTACCGGCGCGGGCGGTGGCCCCACCGTGGACCTTCTCGACGAGGCCCTGCTCGTGGAGCGACTCGAGGTCGCGCCGGACGGTCATGTCGGAGACGCCGAGCAGCACGACGAGATCCGCGACGCGGACCGCGCCGTCCTCACGGATCCGATCCAGGATCAGGGCCTGCCGCTGACGGGCCAGCACCGTCACCGGTCCTCCCCAGCGAACGCCCTCGGTCGGGCCACTCTTCGCCTCCCAGCGGGCGTCGTCATGTCTTGGGTGAGATTGACGACTAAGACGTCGAAAGTCAACGTTTCCGGACGTTATCCACCAAACAGGCGTGGAGTCCCTTGACAACGCGGCCTAGCGCGTCTGACAATCCGTCCGGTCCTGTTGGATTCTGTGGGCGCACGGACCTGGTTATCTGGATGGAGGATGCCCGTCATGGCCAATCCCGAAGCGACTCGTTCGCTGCTGGCGGACGTGGTCACGCGCGCGGTGACCCGCCGCGATGTTCTCAAGGGAGTCGCGGGCGTCGCCGGCCTGGCGGCCCTCCCTGCATTCGTCGCCGCCTGCGGCACGGGCACCCCCGCCTCCGTCTCGGCCGGCAGCATCAAGGTCGGCTCGAACTACTCCGACGCCGTGCCGAAGAAGGTGTTCCAGGACATCATCAACACGTTCACGACGCAGTCGGGCGTACAGGTCACAGTCAACACCGTCGACCACGGCACCTTCCAGAACCAGCTGAACTCGTACCTCCAGGGCACCCCGGACGACGTCTTCACCTGGTTCTCCGGGTTCCGGATGCGGTTCTTCGCGGCCAAGGGCCTGGCGACCGATGTCAGCGACGTCTGGACGAAGATCACGGGCAACTTCTCGGACGCATTCAAGGTCGCTTCGACCGGCGACGACTCGAAGCAGTACTTCGTTCCGATCTACCTGTACCCGTGGGCGGTCTTCTACCGCAAGAGCGTCTTCTCGGCCAACAACTGGACGCCACCGACGACCCTCGACGAGTTCAAGGCCCTGGCCGACAAGATGAAGACGGCCAACCTCATCCCGCTCGCCTTCGGCGACAAGGATGGCTGGCCGGCCATGGGCACGTTCGACATCCTCAACCTGCGCAAGAACGGCTACCAGTTCCACGTCGACCTCATGGCCGGCAAGCAGAAGTGGACCGACGCCAAGGTCAAGGACGTTTTCACGCTCTGGCAGTCGCTCCTGCCCTACATGCAGGACGGTGCTCCGGGCCGGACCTGGCAGGACGCCGCCCAGACGCTCGTCCAGAAGAAGGCCGGGATGTACCTGCTCGGGATGTTCGTGTCCCAGCAGTTCCAGACCGCCGGCGCAGCCGACCTGGCCGACCTCGACTTCTTCCCGTTCCCGAACCTCGGGACGACGTTCGATGCCGAGAAGGCCCTCGACGCCCCG
>DASVIK010000342.1:0-5216 GCA_036382135.1 Candidatus Limnocylindrales bacterium
GCGGTAGTGCGCCGCCAGCAGCGCGTAGCGCAACGCCCGCGGGGAGACGCCATCGGCGTACACGTCTGCCGGGCGAGCCAGGTTCCCGGTTCGTTTGGCCATCTTCTCGCCACCCATCTGGAGGTGCGCGCAGTGGAGCCATGTCTTCACGAACGGCTGGCCCGTAGCCGCCTCCGACTGCGCGATCTCGTCCTCGTGATGGGGGAAGATCAGGTCGACCGCCCCGGTGTGGATGTCGAACGTGCGGCCGAGGCAGGCCATGCTCATAACCGAGCACTCGACGTGCCAGCCCGGCCGGCCCGCGCCGATGGCCGTGTCCCAGCTGGGCTCGCCGGGCTTGGGACCCTTCCACAGGGCGAAGTCGCGGATGTCGTCCTTCGCGTACTCGTCGGCCTCGACCCGTTCGCCCACTCGCAGGTTCGCGACGTCGAGCCGGGCCAGGCGCCCGTAGGCCGGCCACGAGGCGATCCGGAAGAAGATCGAGCCATCGTCGGTCCGGTAGGCATGGCCATTCTCGAGCAACGTCCCGATGAGGTCGGCCATCTGGCCGATGTGCTCGGTCGCTCGCGGCAGCGCGTCCGGGGGCGTCATCCGGAGCGCCGTCGCATCGGCCTGGAAGCGCTCCGTGTACCGGTCGGCCAGCTCGCCGATCGTCTCGCCCGACGCCGCCGCTCCCTTGATGATCTTGTCATCGACGTCGGTCAGGTTCATGACCCACGTGACGCGCAGGCCGCGGTAGCGCAGGTAGCGCACGAGCAGATCGGCGAACAGGAACGACCGGAAGTTGCCGATGTGGGCGGGGCCATAGACGGTGGGTCCGCAGCTGTAGATGCGGACGTGGCCGGGCTCGAGCGGTTCGAGCGGGCGGGTCTCGCCGGAGAGCGTGTCGTGGAGCCTCATCGTCACGACAGGGTCCGGACGACGACGACCGCCTGGGCGGAGATCCCGCGTCCGGCCCCTTCCATCCCGGCGAGATTGCCGGTCGAGGCCTTGACGTCGACAGCCTCGGGGCCGATCCCGAGCACGCCCGCGATCGCGTCGCGCATCGCATCGAGATGGCCGGCCAGGCGCGGTCGGGCCGCGACGACGGTCAGGTCCACCGACGACGGCGCGAGGCCCGCGGCCCGGAGCCGGGCTACGACGTCGACTACGAGGGCGGTGCTCGCGATGCCGGCCGGCGTCGACGCGTCGGCCGGGAACATCCGGCCAAGATCGCCGAGCCCGGCGGCCCCGAGGAGGGCGTCGGCCAGCGCGTGCAGGGCGACGTCGCCGTCCGAGTGGCCGTGGAGCCGCGGGCCACCGGCGATCGCGATCCCGCCCAGCGCGAGCGGCTCGCCCGGGCCGAACGGATGGCTGTCGCCGCCCAGGCCGATGCGGACGGCCGGTGCGCCGGCCGGGGCCGGCGAGTCGGGTCCCATCCCGGGCACGGGCGCGCCGAGCGCCGCTGCCGCCCGCTCCAGGTCGGCGGGCACGGTCACCTTGATGTTCATCGCTTCGCCGGGGATCGCATGGACGTCGATTCTAGCGGCCTCGAGGAGGGCGGCCTCATCGGTGAACTCGCGCGGCCCGCCGGGCGGGAACGCGGCCCACGCGGCGCGCAGCGATCCGGCGCGCACGCCCTGGGGCGTCTGGGCCGTCGCCAGCGCGGTCCGGTCGATCGTCTCGACGACCAGGCCGTCCGCGATCCGCTTGACGGTCTCGGCGACGCTCAAGACCGGGATCGCCGCGCCGTGACCGGCCGTCGCCTCGGCGATCGCACGCACGAGCGCCGGGCTGACCGACGGCCGGGCGCCGTCGTGGATGAGGACGATCCGCTCGTCGGGGGGATCGAGGGCGGCGAAGGCCGCCGCGACCGAATCCTGGCGGCGCGCCCCACCGGCCACGACCGCGACGACGCACGGCGGCAGCCACGCCGCCCCGGCCGTCTCGGCGAGTCGCTCCGCGGCGACCGCGACGACGACCCGCTCGATCCCCGGAGCGGCCGCGAGCGCCGCGAGGGTCCAGCCGAGGAGTGGCCGGTCCCCGATCCGTGCCGCGAGCTTGTCGCGCCCGTCCATGCGCCGGCTCGCCCCGGCGGCGACAACGATCGCGTCGAATCGGAGCGCGCCGTCCGCCGGGGCTTCGGCCGGCCCGGTGGTGTGGAGCCGCGCGTCGTCGCCCGTCGGGGGCCTGGCGCCCGGGCGGCCGGGCATGCGGGCGATCAGTCGACCCGAGGCTGGGCGAAGATCATCCGGCCGGCCACGGTCTGGAGGACCCGGGTGACCGCCACGTCGAGCTCGCGGTCGATGTGCCGGGCGCCACCTTCGACGACGATCATCGTCCCGTCGTCGAGGAAGCCCACGCCCTGGCCCGCCTCCTTGCCCTCCTGGATGATGCGCACCCGGAGGTCCTCGCCGGGCAGGAGGGCCGGCTTCACGGCGTTCGCCAGCGAGTTGATGTTGAGCACCCGGATCCCCTGGAGCTCGGCCACCCGGTTCAGGTTGAAGTCGTTGGTGAGGATCGCCCGGCTGCGGGTCTTGGCGAGGGCGACGAGCTTCGCATCAACCTCGTCGATGTCCGGGAAGCGCTCCTCGGAGATCTCGACCGGGGTTCGGGCGTCCTTCTGCATCCGAGAGAGGATCTCGAGCCCGCGCCGGCCACGGTTGCGGCGCAGCGTGTCGGAGCTGTCGGCGATGTGCTGGAGCTCATCGAGCACGAAGCGGGGCACGACGAGCGTCCCGTAGATGAACCCGGACTCCACGATCTCGGCGATCCGCCCGTCGATGATCGCGCTGGTGTCCACGACGATGTGCGGCTCGCCCTCGCGGAGCGCCGCGTCCCCTTCGGGCGCCGGCCGGCGGAAGAGCCCGATCGTCTCCGCCGCGGCCATGAGGTCGGTCCGCTTGGCCACGGTGAGCCCGACCATCCCCAGGCCGAAGAAGAGCGACACGCCGAGCGGCAGCCACTCCCCGAGGGGCCCGCCGATGTTCGAGAGTGGCAGCCCCAGGAGCAGGCCCATGAGCAACCCGATGAGGAGCCCCAGCACCGCCGTCACGAATTCGGCGGTCGAGAGCTGCTGACCCTGGCGCAGGACCCAGCCGGCCGGCACGACCGTCAGGTACGGCAGCACCCCGAATCCCGCCACGAGCCAGGCGATGGTCCACGCGGCCAGCACGGCGCCCGAGTACTGCATGTCCTTGAACAGGCCGCCGTTGAACGTCGCCAGGGTGAGCCCCACGACTACGCCCAGGGCGGCGCCGAGGAAGCGGATGTTGCGGATCACGTGATTCCCATCGTGCTGGGGTGGGTCGCGGATCCCCGCGGCCACGGCGTCTCGCGGCCGTGTCGCCGCGGCCGTCGGGAGAGCCTAGCATCGCCGCCGGTCGCATGCCACGTGGCGGACGGCCCCGGCGTCAGCGCACGACGGCTTCGGGAGCCTCGCGCAGGGCCGCCTCGACCGCGTCGCGGAGCGTCGCCACCGGGACGATCTCGAGGCCGGGCACGACCGCATGACGCTCGTTCCGGCCGGCCGATGGCACGATCGCCCGTCCGAATCCGAGCCGGGCGGCCTCGCGCAACCGGCGTTCGAGCCCGCTGACCGCCCGCAGCTCGCCGAGCAGGCCGACCTCGCCGATGGCCACGGTCCCGACCCGCACCGGACGATCGCGCAGGGACGAGGCGAGCGCGAGCGCGAGTGGCAGGTCCATGCCCGGCTCGTCGCAGGTGAGGCCGCCGGCCAGGTTCGCGTAGACATCGTGGTTGCCGAGCCCGATCCCGGCCCGCCGCGCCAGGACGGCGAGCAGGAGCGCAAGCCGGTTCGGGTCGAGCCCACTCGCCGTTCGGCGGGGCATCGCGCTGCTCGACGGGGCGACGAGCGCCTGGACCTCCACGAGGATCGGCCGGCTGCCCTCGAGCGTCGGCGCGACCACGCTGCCGGGCGCGGGCGTCTCGTGCTCGACGAGGAAGGCGCGCGCGGGGTCGACGAGCTCAGCCAGCCCGCCCTCGCCCATCTCGAAGACGCCGACCTCCTCGGTCGACCCGAAGCGGTTCTTCGAGGCTCGCAGGAGGCGCAGCGTGGCGTACCGCTCCCCCTCCAGGGTCAGGACCGCGTCCACGAGGTGCTCGAGGGTCTTCGGGCCGGCCAGCGTCCCGTCCTTGGTCACGTGACCGACGAGGACGACGGCGATCCCCTCGTCCTTGGCCACCGACATGAGCCGGACGGCCGACTCGCGGACCTGGCCGACGCTGCCGGCCGGGCCGTCGAGCTCGTCGACCCGCATCGTCTGGATGGAATCGACGATGGTCAGCGCCGGTCGCTGCGCGCGCACGAGCTCGGCGATCCGCCCCACCTCGCTCTCGGCGATGACGCGCACGGCGTTGCCGGCCGGCCCGTCGAGAAGCCCGAGACGCGAGGCCCGGAGCCGGACCTGGGCGGCCGACTCCTCGCCGGTCGCATAGAGGACCCAGCCGCCGGCCGCGGCGGTCCGGAGCGCGACGCCGGCGGCCGGCTGGAGGAGGAGCGTGGACTTGCCGATCCCCGGTTCGCCGCCCACGAGCACGAGGGAGCCCGGGACGAGCCCGCCGCCGAGGACACGATCGAGCTCGCCGATCCCGATCGGGAGACGCGGGACGTCGGCCGTGCCGATCTCCGCGAGGGCCGTGAGCGGTGCGCCGCCGGGCCGGGTCAGCGCGGTGGCGCGAGCGGCGGCCCGGCCGGCCGGCGCGGGCAGGCGGACGAGGGTCTCGACGAGGCTGTTCCAGCCGCCGCAGGAGCGGCACTGGCCCTCCCAGCGCAGGAAGGATTCGCCGCAGGACTGGCAGACGTACCGGCTCTGGGCCTTGGCCACGCGCTCCGCCCGCCGGCCGAGGTCAGGCGGTCTCGACCGGGATCTTCGCCTCGGCGGCGTGGATCTCGAGGCCGGCGTCCTCGCCCTTGTCCACGACGATCGTCGTGCCGGGCTCGTAGCGACCGAGCAGGAGGTGCTCGGCGAGGACGTCCTCGACCAGGTTCTGGATCACCCGGCGGAGCGGCCGCGCGCCGTACGCGACGTCGTAGCCGAGCTTGATGATGTGATCCTTGGCCGCCTGCGTGACCTCGAGCTGCATCTGCTGGGCGCGCAGCTGGTCGCGCACCCGCTGGAGCATGAGGTCGACGATCTGGGTGATCTCCTCGACCGTGAGGCTGCGGAACACGACGGTGGCGTCGATCCGGTTGAGGAACTCCGGTCGGAAGTTCT
>DASVIK010000343.1:0-3081 GCA_036382135.1 Candidatus Limnocylindrales bacterium
CGGTCATTAGTGCGTCCAGCACGTCCGCGGACGTCCGTCTGTACCACCGCAATCCACCGGCTAAGTGGTACAGGCCCCCGGAGCGATCCGAGGGCCTCTTTCGTGCGTGAAACGTTGGTGAGCCGGGGGGGATTCGAACCCCCAACCTAGTGATTAAGAGTCACTTGCTCTGCCGTTGAGCTACCGGCCCGCGCGGATGATACCGCACGACCCGCGCCGGACGGCCCGGCGGGTCAGGCGGCGGCGGGTGTCCCGTCATCGGGCTCGCCCTCGATGGTCACCCGCGGGATCCAGCCCAGGAACCCGGGCATCCACCAGTTCCAGTCACCGAGCAGGGTCATCGAGGCGGGCAGGAGGACGCTCCGGATCACGGTCGCGTCGATGAACACCGCGACGGCGAGGCCGAGGCCGAGCTGCTGGATGAACACGAACTTCAGGGTCACGAAGACCGCGAAGACGACGACCATGATCGAGGCGGCGCTCGTGATCGTCCCCGACGTGATGGCGATCCCCTTGGCGACGGCCGCCCGGGATTCGAGGCCCCGGTCGCGGGCCTCCTTGATCCGGGTGAGGATGAACAGGTGGTAGTCCATCGACAGTCCGAACAGGATGGTGAAGATGAAGATGGGCACCCAGCTCTCGATGACCCCTCCCGCGGTGATCCCGAGGGGCTCGGCCAGGAAGCCGTCCTGGAACACGAGCACGAGGACCCCGAAGGCGGCGCCGGTCGAAAGCAGATTCAGGATGATCGCCTTGATCGGGATGACGATCGAGTGGAAGGCGACGAGCATGAGCAGGAACGACAGGCCGAGGACGAACAGGAAGATGCGCGGCGTGCCGTTGGCGTAGACCGAGGTCACGTCGAGCGAATAGGCGGCATCGCCGCTCACGTACGTGTGGACGCCCGCCACGCCGCCGAAGACGGACGGCACGAGCGACGTCCGGGCGGTCCGGACGATGTCCCGGTTGGCGACGTCGTTCTGCGAGCCACCCATCGTGAACGAGATCATGGCCACGTGGCCGTCCTTGGACGGCGTGATCGTGACGGGCTCGCTCAGGCCGTGGACCTTGAGGCCGTCGACCTTCAGCTGGGCGATCGCGGCCTGGGTCGCCGGCTGGTCGGCCTGGGTCACGACGACGTCCAGGCTGAGCTGCGTCCCCTGTGGCCACTTCGCGTTGAGGAGCTTGATGCCGGCGACGCCGTCGATCGAGGCCGGGAAGCCGGTGATGTCGGTGACCCCGGTCTGGAGGTGCAGGACCGGCACCGCGAGCGCGAGGAGGACGGCGGCCGACCCGATCGTCAGCAGGATCGGCCGGCCCATGACCGTCGTCACGAGCCGGCCCCAGAAGCCACTGCCCTCCGGGCGTGCCGCGCGCCGGTCGAGCCACTGCAGCGTGTCGCGACCACGGGACTTGGTGGGGCCGAAGAAGAAGACGGACGCGAGGCGCGGGATCCACGTGGCCGGCCGCCCGAGGTTCACCCGGTCGCCGACGATGGCCAGGGTCGCCGGCAGGAACGTCAGGCTTCCGATGACCGAGACGAGGACGACCCCGATCGTCCCCACCGCCATCGACGAGAAGAGCGAGACCCCGAGCGTGAACAGCCCGGCCAGCGAGATCATCACCGCCAGACCGGAAAAGAAGACCGCCCGACCCGCCGTGCTGCTCGCGATCTCGATCGCCAGGGGGACGGTCCGGCCGTTGCGGCGTTCCGCTCGGAAACGCGTGATCATGAACAGCGAGTAGTCCACGGCCACCGCAAGGCCGATGAGCACGATGAGCTGGACGGCGTTCGGGCTGACCGGCTCGATGACCTGGCTGAAGACGCCGAGGATCCCGAAGGCCGCGATCAGCGAGGTTATCGCGAGCACCATCGGGACGACCGACGCCACGATCGCGCCGAACGCCACGATCAGGATGATGAATGTCGCCGGGATGGTCAGGCCGATCGAGTTGTCGAGGTCGTGCGAGATCAGGCCGTTGATGTCGTCGTTGATGAACGTGGAATCGACGACGTGGATCGTCGTGGCGGGATGGGCGCTGACGGCGGCGTCGATGATCGGCCGGATCGGCGTCAGCAGCGCCTTGACCTGGAGCTTCTCGCCGGGGATCCGTCCCACGATCCGGACCGCCGAACCGTCGGCGGACACGAGCTGGGCGGCCGGCGGGGCGGTGAGAGGATCGGTCAGCTGATCGAACGTGGGCGTGGCCACCCCGGCCACGTCGGCCTTGGCCGCACCCAGGGCGGCGACGAGATCGCCGACCGTCTTCTGGAAGGCGGGGTCCGTCACGGCGCCCGGGCCACCGGCGAGGACGACGATGAACTGCTCGGAAGGTGGCTTGCTCGTGCCGCCCGCGTTGAACACGTCGTAGGCCTGTTGGGCCTCGATCTCCTGCTCGTTCGGGTTGCCGCTCGCGTCGAGGCTGCGGATGCCGCCCATCCGGCCGCTCAGGAGGAACACGCCGATCGTGGCGACGAACCACAGGACGACCACCGGCCAGCGATGACGGGCACTCCACATCGCGACCCGGACGGTCGCCGGCTCTCGCGAGCGGCCGGGCGCGGGACTGGGCGGGGCGTCGGGCGTCATGGGGGCGCGGGTCCTCGGACGGTTGGGCTCGGGGGCCCGGTGATTTTAGCGACACGATTGTTATCGCGCGTCTCCGGCGACCGGTTTCGAGGTTTCGGAAGCGGTCCGGAATGGTTCCGAACGAGGGTCAGGTACCTCGTTCCGTGGCCGTGATGAGGCGTTTCGGAGCGGTGAGCCGCCAGGCCCCCGCGAGGAGCGAGGCGAGCAGCGCGGGGTCGATCCGCCCGAGGTCCACGGTCACCCAGCCGAACCGGCCGACGTACGCCGCGCTGGCGAAGGTCTCCGGGTCGAGGTCGATGAGCTCGGCCTGGCGGTCCGGCCGGGCCTTGATCGAAACCAGTGTCGAACCCTCGCCAAGGTCGCCATCTCGGAGCGCCCTCGGTGCCCTGAGGCTCCCAGGTCGGGATCTCTTCGGCCTCGGGCAACGCGAGGGCCAGACGGCGGACGTCCGAGCCCGGGCACGAGGATGCTGTTTGTCGCGTACGAGCGG
>DASVIK010000344.1:0-5273 GCA_036382135.1 Candidatus Limnocylindrales bacterium
CCAGGACCTCCGACACGTTCGAGCCGGCAGAGAAGAGGGCGATGTCGACCCCCTCGAACGCCTCCGGCAGCGCCTCACCGACCTGCATCGTGCGGCCGTCGAGCACGACCTCGCGACCCGCCGAGCGGCCCGAGGCGAGCAGGCGCAGCTCGCGCAGCGGGAAATCGCGCTCGATGAGCACCTGGATCATCGTCCGACCGACGGCGCCGGTCGCCCCGACGACGGCCACGGTGAGGGGCTTGGGGGTCATGGACGGCATGGCTCCGCTGAGAATATCGAGTCCCCGGGCACGGCCCGAGTATAGCAGCGCGCCGCCGGTCTCCCGGCGGCGCGCTCCGTTCTGCGAGGTTGATCCGCGCACGCGCGGACGGCGACCCTCAGACGGGTTCCTTCGCCAGATGGCGCTGCATGGCCGCCTTGCGGCTCAGGTTGACCCGGCCCTGGCGGTCGATCTCGGTGACGACCACCATGACCTCGTCGCCGACGGACACGACGTCCTCGACCGACGGGACGTGGTAGTCGGCGAGCTCGCCGATACGGACGAGGCCTTCCTTGCCCGGCAGGATCTCGACGAACGCGCCGAAGCCCATGATCCGGGTGACCTTGCCGAGGTAGAGCGCCCCGATCTCGACGTCGCGCGTAAGCGACTCGATCCAGGTGATGGCCTTGCGGGCGTTCTCGCCGGAGACCGCGGCGATCTCGACCGAGCCATCGTCCTCGACGTTGATCTCGGTGCCGGTCTCTTCCTGGATCTTGCGGATCATCGAGCCGCCCTTGCCGATGATGTCGCGGATGCGCTCGGGATTGATCTTGATGGTCGTGATGCGCGGTGCGAAGTCGCTCATCGTGCCGCGCGCCTCGGGCATGACCTGGACCATCTTGTCGAGGATCTCCAGTCGGGCTCGGAGCGCCTGGGCGAGGCCCTGGCGGATGATCGCCTCGCTGATGCCGCGGACCTTGATGTCCATCTGCAGGGCGGTGATGCCGTCCCGCGTGCCGGTCACCTTGAAGTCCATGTCACCGAAGGAATCTTCCTTGCCGAGGATGTCCGTGAGCACGGCGAACGTGCCGTTCGGGCCGGAGATGAGACCCATCGCGGCGCCCGCGACGGGAGCCGAGATCGGCACCCCGGCATCCATGAGGGCGAGCGTCGAGCCGCACGTCGACGCCATCGACGTCGAGCCGTTCGAGGTGACGCACTCCGACACCAGCCGGATGACGTACGGGAAGTCCGCCACGGACGGCAGGACGGGCAGGAGGGCTCGCTCGGCCAGGTGGCCGTGGCCGATCTCGCGCCGGCCCGGGCCGCGCATCTGCTTGTTCTCGCCCGTCGAGTACGGCGGCATGTTGTAGTGGTGGAGGTAGCGCTTCTCGGTCGCCGGGCTGATCGTGTCGATCCGCTGGACGTCCGAGCTGGAGCCGAGGGTCGCGACGGTGAGCGCCTGCGTCTCGCCGCGGGTGAAGAGGCCCGAACCGTGGGCGCGCGGCAGGAGACCGACCTCGACCGAGATCGGACGGATCTCCTCGACGCCTCGGCCATCCATCCGGATGCCCTCGCTGAGCACGAGCTCGCGAACGGTCTTCTTGTGCAGGAGCCCGAACAGGCTCTTGCTCACGCGGGCCTGGCGGCGAGCCGCCTCCAGGAGACCCTTGGGGTCGCCGTTCGGTGTCTTGTATGCATGGATCGACCCGACGATCGCGTCGTGGAGCGTCTCGACGCGGCTCGGCAAGTCTTCGGCGAAGACGAGCAGCAGCTCGGCGGTCGCCTCGGCGTCCGGCAGGGCGCGGTGGTTGGCCGAGAGCTCGATGCCGTAGAACTTCGCGAGGTCGGTGAGCTTGTAGCTCTCGCTGAAGCCCGGGTAGCCCTCGCGGGCGAGCACCAGCGTGTCGAGGTAGCGATCCTGGGCGAACCGGAAGCCGTCGCCCCGGGCCGCTTCGATGAAACCGAGGTCGAAGCCGACCGAATGGCCGACGATCGTCGCATGGCCGGCGAAGGCGATGAACGTCTCGGCCGCTTCCTTGGGCGACGGGGCGCCCTTGACGTCCTTGTCGACGATCCCGTGCATCTGGTGGCCGACGATGGACCGGCCGGGGTTGACGAGGGTCGACCACTTGTCGGTGATCTTGCCGCCCTTGATGCGGACGGCCGCGATCTCGACGAGGTCGGCCATCTTGGGATCGGTGCCCGTCGTCTCGGTGTCGACCACGACGAACTCGTCGTTGGCCGCGACCTTGGCGACGAAATCGAGGACCGACTGCGTGCCGGGCTCGATGTACGGGATCTGCTTCGCCTTGCCGACCGCCTTCTGGAGCTCCTCCTGGAGGTCGATGATCGGCTGGAGGGAGCGATGGCCGAACAGGATCGCCTCGGCCATGACGTCCTCGGTGAGGAGCTTGACGCCGGCCTCGACCATCATGATCGCGTCACGGGTGCCGGAGACGACGAGGTCGAGCTCCGACTCGGCGAGCTGGCTCATCGTGGGGTTGATCACGAACTCGCCGTCGATGCGCCCGATGCGGATGGCCGCGATGGGGCCCAGGAACGGGATCTCGCTGATCGTCAGGGCCGCCGACCCGGCGATCGTGCCGAGCACGTCGGGATCGTTCTCCTGGTCGGTCGAGAGGACGGTGACGACGACCTGGACGTCGTCCTTGTAGCCCTCGGGGAAGAGCGGCCGGATCGGCCGGTCGGTCAGGCGCGCGGCGAGGATCGCCGCCTCGGAGGGTCGCGCCTCACGCTTGATGAAGCCTCCGGGGATCTTGCCAGCCGCGTACATCCGCTCTTCGAAGTCGACGGTCAGCGGGAAGAAGTCGAGTCCCGGACGGGGCTCCGAGCGGTTGGCGGTGCCCAGGACGAGCGTGTCGCCGTAGCGGACCGTGACCGAGCCGCCAGCGAGGCGGGCGATCTTGCCGGTCTCGATGGTCAGCGTGCGGCCACCGAGCTGCGTCTCGAATGTTTGAGACACGGGGTGAAGAACCTCCTGTCTCGTGGAGAGGAGCGAACCGACGGGTTCGGGAACCGGAAGCGCCTGGCGCCTGACACGACGAGACCCCGGCGATTCCGGGGTCCTCGATAGGCCAGCCTAGCGGCGCAGTCCCAGTTGGCCGATGACCGTTCGATAGCGCGCGTTGTCCTTCTTGATGAGATATGCAAGAAGGCGACGACGCTGCCCGACGAGCTTGAGGAGACCGCGACGTGAGTGGTTGTCCCTCGGAAAGCTCTGGAGATGGCCGGTCAGCCATTTGATCCGCTCTGTCAGGAGCGCGACCTGGACTTCCGGTGATCCGGTATCACCTTCGCTCCGGGCGAATTGGGTGATGACTTCGAGCTTTTCTGCCCGCACGAGCGGCACACGATCCTCCGACACGAGACTTCTGTATCGAACCTACCTTGTCATTTGAACCTGCGGATGTTACCAGCCAAGCCCCGATGCGGCAAACGGAGGGCGATCGACCCGGGCCCGTGCCCGACACGCACCGTAGGTGACAGAGGTCGTGCCGCCATCTCAAGCGAACGTGATTCGGGCTCGTCCCTCGACCGGGACGTCGAGCGTGAGCTCGACGGTCGAAACCTCCGCCGCCGCACGGATCGGGCGGCGACCGCCCACCGCCACGCCGACCGGGTAGCGTCCGTCGGGCGGGAGCGCAACGGGCAGGGCGAAGGTCACGCGGCTCCGACCCTCCCCCGCCCCGGCGGTCGACGCCTCGCCGACGACCGCCACCGCGCGGCCGAGCAGCTTCCGTGCTGCGGCGAGGTCTCCGGCGGCGATGGCGCTGCGGATCTCGGTGCTCCGGACCGGGCGACCGTCGAGCGTGAATGGCGGCACGACCTCGACGTCGTAGCCGACCTGCGCGCCGTATGCGGCGACCGTCGCCGGCGTGCCCCGTCGTTCGTGACCGAAGGCCGCGTCGGGAGTCATGAGGAAGCCGGCCAGCTCCGCGTGGGCGCGGATCCGGTCGATGAACGTGTCGTAGGGGGTGTGGCGGAGCGCCTCGTCGAAGTGCTGGACGATCGTGACCTCGACCCCGGCGGCGGCCAGCCGGTCCAGCCGCTCGGCCGGGTCGCACAGGAGCGGCGGGGCGGCCCCGACGAGGATCTCGTCGGGGTGGTGGTCGAACGTGACGACGGCCGGCCGGGCGGCGCGGCTCCGGGCGCCCTGGACCAACCGGCGCAGCAGGTACTGATGCCCGCGATGGAGGCCGTCGAAGACGCCCACGACGACGAAGAGGCGCCCGACGGTCGCCTCGAGGGCATCGACCCCCTGGACGACGATCACGCCGGCCCGTCCCCGACGCCGTGGGCGTCGGCCTCGTGGGCGGGACGATCCGGCAGGTCCCCGGTGGAGGCAGCGTCGACGAGGACTTTGTCCGGCAGGAGCGTCCCGCCCCGCCACCGGCCGATGGCGACGAGCCGCCCAGCCTCGTCGAACAGGCGGACGGGCGCCTCTCCGGGCTCGGCCGAGGTCGTGCGGACGGCCTGGCCGCGGGCCACCCGCGGCAGGTCGGCCGCGACCAGGGTCACCGACGCCAGGGCCTCGAGGCCCGCATCCACAGGCAGCAGCAGGCCGGCCAACGCCGCCGGGTCGTCATCGGCGCTGTCGCCGTCGGCCGCCTGGCGCAGCGCGTCGAGCGAGACCGCCGTCTCGAGGCGGAACGGCCCGCTCGCGGTCCGGACGAGCGCCCCGAGGTAGGCCGCGTTGCCGAGGGCCGCGCCCAGGTCCCGGGCGATGGCCCGGATGTACGTGCCGGCCGAGCACTCGACCTCGACGGTCGCGACCGGCCGCTCCGGGTCCGAGCCGTCCCAGTCGACGAGATCCAGCCGCCCGATCGTCACCGTCCGCGGCCGAAGCTCCACCGTGCCGCCGGCCCGGGCGACGGCGTAGGCCCGCCGGCCGGCCACCTTGATCGCCGAATAGGCCGGCGGCGTCTGCTCGATGGACCCGCGGAACGCGCCGAGCGTGGCTTCGACGGTCGCCCGGTCGGGGGCCGGCCCCGGGAAGGGCGTCAGCTCGCCCTCGAGGTCGTCGGTCGTGGACGCCGCTCCGAAGCAGACCGTCGCCCGATACGCCTTTTCGTCGCCGAGGTGGTACTCGACGACCCGGGTCGCCCGTCCCAGGAACAGGGGCAGGACGCCGCTCGCGAACGGGTCGAGCGTGCCGCCGTGGCCGACCCGCCGAGTGGCGCTGATGCGGCGGACGAGCGACACCATGTCGTGCGACGTTGGACCGGGTGGCTTGGCGAGGACGAGGATCCCGTCCAGGCCCGAACCGGCG
>DASVIK010000345.1:0-1822 GCA_036382135.1 Candidatus Limnocylindrales bacterium
TGTGGAGCTCCTCGGGATCCGTGCCTTCGCGCGTGCCCGGTTCGCGGGCGATCATCCGGGCGAGGTGGAAGCGGAGGACCTTCCGACCCGCCTCGGCCACGTTGTCGCTCGCGAGCACGCCGGGCGTCTTGCCGACGACCAGGCCCTCGACCTCGGTGGCGGCCTGTTGTCGGGCGGCCTTGCGGATCGCCTTCGCCGACGTGCCCGACGTGGCCGGCACGGTCGAAGGCTCGGCCGATGCCGAGGCCGGCGCCTCGGACGGGGTCGACGGGGTCGAACGGGCGGGCTCGACCGGCGAGTCGACATCGGCGATCGGCACCCCCTCGTCCCGGGTGGACGGTCCGGAATGGACCGCACGGGCGGAGGCGTCCGACAGCGCCGCGGAGGCGGCACGGGCGCCCGCGACCGGCGTGCGGGAGCGACCCCTGGACCGGGGGCCGGCGTCGTCGGCCGTCGTGGCCGCGAGCGCCGCCTCGAGCTTCGACCCCGTGGCCGGGACCAGGCTCGGGTCGGCCTCGAAGATGGGTCGCAGCTCGACCAGACGGGCCTCGTCGCCCGACGTGAGCTCGGCCTCCAGCTCGGCGAAGCGGTGGATCACCCGACCGCGGGCCACGACGTCGACCTCGTCGAGGCTCAGCTCTGCGGTCGCGTCGACGGCCTTGAGCCGGCGCTTGCGACGGAGTTGGCGGACCGTGACCAGCTCGACCAGCGGCGCATCACCGCACAGCTCCAGGATGAGCGACCGGGCACCCGACGGCGGCCAGTCGCTCGGCTCGGCCGTGCGGTCGGCGGGTCCCTCGAGCTCCTCCCGGCGGGCGATGGCGCCATCGGGCGGCGCGGTCGACTTCACGGTGAGGATCGTCCCGGTGCGGGTGTGCCGGAGGCGCGCGGCGTAGCCCGCCCGGGCGAGCGCGCCATCGGACGTGTCGAGATAGCGATCCTCGTGCTGCGCCGCCCGGGCCGCGGACACCGCCCGGAACGGCCCCAGCGTCTCCGCCGCGAGGAACCGCTCGCCGGCCGCGAGGTCGAGCAACCGGTACTTGAGCTCGATCTCCACCGGGTGGTCGATGGCCGTCATGCGCGAGGATCGAGCGAACCCGCCCCGGCGCGCGGTCGATGCGGGGAGTCGGCCTGGTGCGCCCCCGAGGCGATCGCCAGCTCCTTGAGGGTCGCGAACGTGTCGTGGGTGCCGGCCGCGCCGTTGATGTCCTCCACGCGTCGCCAGGCGGCATCGGCGCCGAGTCGCCACGACCGGCGGTCGTCGGCCTGCATGATCCGGATGATCTCGGCGATGCGCTCCCGGGCATCGCCGTCCTCGACGGGCACGAGCGCCTCCACCCGCCGGTCGAGGTTGCGCTCCATGAGGTCGGCCGAGCCGATGTACCACTCCTGGTCGCCGCCGTTGAGGAAGCCGTAGATCCGCGAGTGCTCGAGGAACTCGCCGATGACGGAGATGACGCTGATCCGGTCCGAGACGCCCTCGAGGCCGGGCCACACCGAGCAGGTGCCCCGGACGATGAGGTCGACCTGCACGCCGGCCTGGCTCGCCCGGTACAGGGCAGATACACAAGCCGGGTCGACGATCGCGTTGAGCTTGAAGTCGATCCGCGCCGGCCGGCCGGCCTGGGCGTGGCCGATCTCGCGGTCGATGAGCTCCAGGATGCGCGACCGGAGCGACAGCGGCGCGACGAGGAGCCGCCGGAAGACACGCTGGCGGGACAGGCCGGTGAGGACGTTGAACAGGTCCGTCACGTCGGCGCCGAGCTCCGGCCGGCAGGACAGCAACCCGAGGTCGACGTAGAGGCGCGCTGTCTTCGTGTTG
>DASVIK010000346.1:0-15029 GCA_036382135.1 Candidatus Limnocylindrales bacterium
CGTTGATGATCGTCCTGGCGTTGTGGTGCGTGGGGCTCGTCATCGCCGCGTCCGTCCTGGCGCTGCCGACGTTCCTCATCGCCGGCGCGCTCCTCGGCAGCGGGCTGGGTGGCGTCTGGACCTCCGACCGCGTGTTCATGCTCCGCCTGTCGCCGCCCGCCAAGATCGGCGAGTTCTTCGGGCTGTACGGCCTTGCCGGCAAGTTCAGCGCGGTCACCGGCCCGGTCCTGTACGGGGTGATCGTCTCGACCCTGCTCGATGCCGGCTGGGGCAAGGGCGCCTACCAGATGGGCATCCTCAGCTTCCTGATCCTCATGTTCATCGGCCTCGCCCTGCTCCGGACGGTCCCCGACCGGCTCGACGAATGAGACCGAGTCTCAGCTTGACCCGCGGGCCGGGCCGACGTTACCCGACCGCTCAGTAGCCGGCGGTGAGCCCGAAGTCGATCGAGATGGCGGCACCCGTGATGGGCGCCGACGCTGGGGTCGTCAGGTAGCGGATGAGCTCGGCCACCTCCGCGGGGCGGACGAACCGGGCGGGCCGCTGCGGGTAGGCGGCCAGCAGCCCGCGCAGGTACTCCTCGGGATCCCCGCCGCCGAATGTCTCGGCCTGGTAGCGGATCATCGGCGAGTCGACATCGCCGGGACAGACGACGTTGGCCCGCACCCCGCGCGCCGCAAGTTCCACGGCGAGCGCCTTCGTGAGCACGGTGACGCCGCCCTTCGAGGCGCAGTAGATCGCCGCCCCCTTGTTGCCCCACAGGCCGGCATCCGACGAGAGGTTGACGATGCAGCCACCCGTCCGCTCCAGGGCCGGGATCGCATGGCGGCACATGAAGAAGGTCGCCTTGAGGTTGACGTCCACGACGCGATCCCAGTCCGCCTCCGTCATCGTGTCGGACGGGCCCTCGACCCACAGCCCGGCGCAGTTGACGAGGACGTCGAGCCGATCGCCCCAGGCGACCGCCGCTCCCACCGAGCGCTCGCATTCCGCCACCGACGCCAGGTCGGCCACGACACCCGACGCGGAGGCACCCCCGGCGACGAGCTCGGCGACGGCACGCTCCAGGCCCGGTCCGTCCCGGTCCACGAGGAACACGCGCAAGCCGTCGGCCGCGAGCCGCTCGACCGTCGCCCGACCGATGCCCGACGCACCGCCCGTGACGAGCGCGACCCGGGCGCCGTCGGGCGAGGAGGAGGACTCGAACGCCGCGTCGGACATCAGTACCACGCGTCCTTCGGGCCCTTGAACTCCTGGATCGTGTTGCCGCCGTCGACGACGATCCCCTGGCCGGTCACGTAGCTGGCCGCATCCGAGGCGAGGAACGCGATGACCTCGCCGACCTCGGCGGGCGTCCCCGAACGCCCGAGCGGCGTGTGCCCGCCGCCGATCGCCTCGTGGATGAGCTGGGACGCCGACGCGATCCAGCCGGGCAGCACCGCGTTGACCGTCACGCCGTGGGGACCCGTCTCGATCGCCAGGCCACGGACGAGGCCCATGATCCCGGCCTTGGCGGCCGAGTAGACCGTCGAGGCGGGATTGCTCACGACCGGCCCGGTGACCGACGAGACGAAGACGATCCGCCCATGACCGGAAGCGATCAGGGCCGGCAGGGCGGCCTTCGTCACGGCGAACGGGATCCGCAGGTTCTGGGCGATCCCGTGATCCCACTCCTCGTCCGTCATGTCCAGCACGTCGTGGGACGCCTCGTCCTCGCCCAGGGCGATCATCCCGGCGTTGTTGATGAGGATGTCGAGTCGCCCGTGGGCGCCGAGGATCTCGGCGATGAGGCCGGCCGCGACGCCGGCGGCGGTCAGGTCGCCGACATGCCCGGTGGCGCTGGCGCCGCCGGCGCGCAGCTCCCCGACCCGCTCGTGGATCCGCTCGGTGGTCGAGGCGATCGCCACCGTGGCGCCGCCGTCGGCGAGGATCCGCGCGGTCGCGAAGCCGATCCCGTGCGGGCCGCCGGCGCCCGTGACGAGGGCCACTCGTCCCGCGAACCGGCCATCGCCCATGCGAGGGCCCTCAGCCGCCCGCGCCGTAGCCGGCCGGATGGGCGCGCCGCCACGCCCATGCGGAGCCGATCATCTCGGCCAGGGTGCCGTTCCGGGGCGTCCAGCCGAGCGTCTCGCGGGCCCGGTCCGGCAGGGCGACGAGGATCGGCGGGTCGCCCTCCCGGCGGGGCCCGATACGCCTCCGGATCGGGTGGCCGACGACCGCCTCGGCTGCGGCGACGACCTGCAGCACGCTGAAGCCCGAGCCGCTGCCCAGGTTGCACGCGAGGAACCCCGGCGCGCCGACCCCGGCGGTCGATTCGAGCGCGCGGATGTGGGCGTCGGCCAGGTCGACGACGTGGATGTAGTCGCGGATCGGCGTGCCGTCGGGCGTCGGGTAGTCGCCCCCGAAGAGCGTCAGCTCCTCGTTCCGCTCCCCGGCCCGGAGGATGTTCGGGATGAGGTGGGTCTCCGGATCGTGGACCTCGCCGAAGGCCTCGGATGCCCCGGCCGCATTGAAGTAGCGCAGGCTGACGCTCCGCAGGCCGTAGGCCCGGCCGTACCACTCGAGCGCGCCCTCGAACGTCCGTTTCGTCTCCCCGTACGGGTTGATGGGCCGCAGCGGCGCGTCCTCCGGGATCGGCGTCGCGTCCGGCGCGCCGTAGACCGCGGCCGAGGAGCTGAACACCAGCCGCCGGACCCCGGCCGTCCGGGCCGCCTCGATGAGCGCGATGCCGCCCGCCACGTTCTGGCGGTAGTAGCGGGACGGGTCGCGCATCGACTCGCCGACCAGCGAGCGGGCCGCGCAATGGAGGATCGCGTCGATCCCGTGGTCGCGCAGCGCGGCGGTCGTGGCCGCCTCGTCCGCGTAGTCCTGGCGGAGATGCGGGACGCCGGCCGCAACGGCCTCGGCATGGCCGGTCGAGCAATCGTCGAGGACGACCGGTGCGTGCCCCGCGGCGAGGAGCGCTTCGACCGTCACCGATCCGATGTAGCCCGCTCCGCCGGTGACGAGGACCTTCATGGATCGCGGGGCGGACGGACCTGCTCCAGGTCGGCGGCGGGCCACTCGAGGTCCGGGCGTCCGCCGCGCTTGGCTCCGGGGTCCGGCTCGGCCGCGGGCGCGGTCCCGGGCACGGCGGCGGCCGGCGTCGCGGCGGGTGCCTCTCCGGTGGCCGCTGGCTCGCGGGTCACCGACGGCTCGGGAGCCTCCGCAGCCCGCGTGGCAGTCGCGGCCCGGGGCACATCCGCGGCGGGCTTGGGAGCTGGCGCGGCCTGCGCCGCATCCGTCGGTTGGGCGGCCTCGAGCTCGGCCACGAGACGCCGGGCGACGGCGTTCTCGGCATCGACCTTGAGGGCGCGCCGCACGAACGCGATGGCCGTCCGGTCGTCGCCCCGGGTGCGCGCGACCTTGGCCAGCCCGACGATCGCGATCGCGTTCTGGCTGTCCGCGTCGATCGCCTGCCAGTACAGGCGTTCGGCCTGGTCCAGCGCGCCCATGCCGAGCGCCCGCTCGGCCTGGAGCAGAAGCTCGATCATCCGGCCTCCCTCGAACGTCCAGGCGCCGGCCGACCGGTCGACGTCGCTGCGCTGTCGGACATCGTAGCTGCAAGCTCGCGGGCGAGTGCAAGGAGGGTCGCCGGGCGGTTGATATCCGGTTCGTTCATGACCCGCTCGAGGAGCGCGTGGAGGACGCGGCCGATGGCCGGACCCGGAGCCAGACCGAGCTCGCGGATGAGGTCGTCGCCGTCGATCGAGAGGCCCCGCAGATCGAGCGCGACGTTCGCGGCCAGCTCCGCCGCCACCCGGTTCCGGAGCGTCGTGAGAGCGCCGGCGTCGGCAGGGATCCCACTGCCGAGACTGTCCGCCTCGCGCAGCGCGAACAGGTCGTCGAGCCGCTCCGGCCGGACCTTCGCGATGAAGCGGCGCACCGCGCCGTCGCTCCACGCGTCGTCGTAGGCGAACATGTGCTGGCGGACGAGGTGGGTCACCTCGTCGATCGTCTCGCGCGGTGCGTGCCAGCCGCGGAGGAGGTCGCCCGCCAGCTCGGCGCCGACGACGTCGTGGCCGTAGAAATGCCCGTCGGCCGCCGTGACCGGCTTGCCGATGTCGTGGACGAGCGCCGCCCAGCGCACGGTCCGACGGCGGCCGGCCGCGGCCGTCGCGTCGACCGAGCGAACGACGTGGTCCCACAGGTCCTCGCCCGGGATCTTGTTCTGGGCCACGCCGCGCTGGGCGTCGAGGGGCGGGGCGATCGCGGCCAGGAGCCCGGCGTCCGCCAGGATCCGCAGCCCGATGGAGGGCCGCGGCGCGTCGAGAAGCTTGCCCAGCTCGGCCACGATCCGCTCGCCCGACAGGTGGCCGGCGAGGTGTGCGGAGCTCGCCAGCGCGGCCCGGGTGGCCGGCTCGACCGTGAACTCGAGGACCGCCGCGAGGCGCGCGGCGCGGAGCATCCGGAGGGCGTCCTCGCCGAAGCGTGTCGACGGGTCGCCGACCGCGCGGAGGAGGCGCCGCTCGGTGTCGCGCCGGCCGCCGAAGGGGTCGACGAGGTGGGATGGCTCGCCCGGCGCCCCGCCCCAGGCCATCGCATTGACGGTGAAGTCGCGGCGCGCGAGGTCGAGTTCCACCCGATCGCCGAACTCCACGTGATGCGGCCGCCGGAAGTCCGCGTATTCGTGGTCCGAGCGGAACGTCGTGATCTCGACCAGGTCGACCTGGACGGTCCCGAACGCGTTCTCGTAGCGTGCCTGCGGGAAGAGCTCGAGGAGCCGCTCGGGCCGGGCGTCGGTCGTGAGGTCCCAGTCGATCGGAGTCCGGTCGAGCAGTCGGTCGCGCAGGCTGCCGCCCACGACGTAGGCCTGCTGGCCGTTCGCGCGGAGTCGGTCCATGAGCTCCAGGACGGCCGCAGGGATCGAGAGCGCGACGTCCGCTCCCCCGGCCGGCATCACCGGGACGGCCTCAGTTCCGGCCGAGGAAGAGGTAATCCCGCCAGTTCTCGTTACGCATGTCCTGGAGGTACGGCACGAAGAGCGAATAGACATCGCTGCGCGGCTCGAACGGGGGCCGCTGGAGGCGCAGGCGCGCCTCGTCGAGCGTCTTGCCGCCCTTGCGATGGTTGCAGCCCTTGCACGCGGCGACGAGGTTCTCCCACGTGTGGCCGCCGCCCCGGTGGCGGGGCATGACGTGGTCGAGGGTCAGGTCGTTCGACTGGCGGCCGCAGTACTGGCAGGTGTGGCGGTCGCGGCTGAAGATCTCGCGACGGGTCAGCTTGACTCGCGGGCGCGGGCGGCGGACATGGTGCTGGAGGCGGATGACCGACGGTGCCCGGAAGATCTCGCGGGGCGTGCAGATCTCCTGGTGGTCGAACTCGATCACCTCGGCCTTCTCTCCGAAGACGAGGCGGAACGCCCGCGGCAGATTGCAGACGTTCAAGGGTTCGTAGTTCTGGTTCAGGACCAGTACGACACCTTCCATCGGCCGGAGGATAGCAGGAGGCGCAAAAGGCGCGCGGTCATCGTGAGCGGCGGGGGGCCTCCGGTCGCCGACGTCAGCCGGCGCGGCCGGTGGCGGCTCCGCTCCCGGGATCCCAGCCGCCGGCCTGGCCGACCTTCGTCGCGAGCGGCTTGCCGAGCACGCCGGCGACGAACCGGGCCGCCTCGAGCACGCCATCGAGGCGGACGCCGTGCTCCCAGCCGGACGCGTCGAGGAAGTACACGAGGTCCTCGGTGGCGAGGTTGCCCGCGGCGCCGGGCGCGTAGGGGCAACCGCCCGTGCCGCCGGTCGCTGCGTCGAAGCAGCGCACCCCGGCGCCGAGACCGGCCGCGACGTTGGCCAGGGCCGTGCCGCGCGTGTCGTGGAAGTGGTAGGCGATGCGCTCGATCGGGATGCCGCCGGCGACGGCCGCCGCGGTGAGCGTCGTCACCTGATCCGGGACACCCACCCCGATCGTGTCGCCGAAGCAGATCTCGTCGGCGCCCAGGTCGAGGAGGCGCCGGGCGACCGTGACCACCGCCGCCGGTTCGACCCGCCCCGTGTATGGGCAGCCGAAGGCCGTCGACACGTAGGCTCTGCGCCACCAGCCCCGGTCGGCCGCACGGGCGAGCACCGGCCCGAATGCCTCGAGCGATGCCTCGACCGTCATCCCGATGTTGCGCTCGGTGAACGCGGAGGAGGCGGCCGTGAAGACCGCGATGGCGTCGGCGCCCGCCGCCTCGGCCCGCTCGAGTCCGTGCAGGTTCGGGACGAGGACCGGATACCGGACGTCGGGCTCGCGGCGCAGGGAACCCAGGAGCTCGTCCGCGTCGGCGAGCTGGGGGATGGCCCGTGGCGAGACGAAGCTCGTCGCCTCGATCTCGCGCAGGCCGGCGGCCGCGAGGAGGGACAGGAACCGGCGCTTGTCGGAGGTCGGCACCGGCACCGGCTCGTTCTGGAGCCCGTCGCGCGGCCCGACCTCGTAGATGCGGACGCGGCGATCGGTCACCGGCGGGGGCCTCTCGGCGGGGCGTCCGGGGAGGGCGTCGTCAACCCTCAGACGCGCGGCGGGGTCATCGACCGCTCGATCCGGGCGATCTCGACCTCGATCGTGGCGATCTCTTCGAGCGCCTTGCGGTAGTCCTCGCCGCCGAGCGGGGCCGCGTCACGCCGGCGGCGCGCGGCGACGTGCTCGGTGAGCAGTGCCTCGCGCGTCCTGGTCGGTTTCGTCATGGTGCCTCCTGCGGGGGCAAGGGTAGCGCGGCGTCGTCGATGGTCGCGAGGGCCTGGCCGCGGCCGACCTGGGCGCCCGGCCGGACGAGGACCTCGGTCACGTGGCCGGGCCCCGGTGCGACGACGACATGCTCCATCTTCATCGCCTCGAGCGTGACGAGCGGCGACCCGGTCTCGACGACGTCGCCCGCCTGGATGTGGACCGCGACGACAGCACCCGGCATCGGCGCCTCGACCGCACGAGGCCCCCCGCCGCGGATGTGCGCCGCGGCCGCGCGAGCGGCCCGGTCCACGTCGGGCGGTGGGGCGATCCGGAACGCCACGCTCCGACCGTCGACATCCACGTGGGCGGTCTCAGCAGCGAGGATCCCGCGCGGTCGGTCCGCGGCCGTCGGCACGGCGTCGGTCAACGCCGTGGGAACGGCGACGGTCCGCTCCAGGTCGCCGGCCGCGAGCCGGATGACGCGCGGGCCGTTGAGCCGCCACGCGCCCGCGAAGGCGTCGGGCGCCGCGGCGGAAGGCTCGGCCGGCATTCCGGCGAGAAGGCTCGCCGCGGCCGACCACGCCTCCGCCGGGACGGCGCTCCGCTCCGGGAGGTCGCCGGGTGGCCAGACCCGTTCGAGGGTATCGGTCCGGATGCGACCCTCGCGGATGAGCGGCTCGCGGACGAGCCAGCGCAGGAACCGCAGGTTCGTCACGAGCCCCAGCACGACCGTTTCGTCGAGGGCTCGCTCGAGCCTTGCGAAGGCCTCGGCCCGGTCCGCGCCGGCCGCGACGATCTTGGCCAGCAGCGGGTCGAACCGCGGCCCGACCTCCGTCCCGACGGCGATCCCGGCGTCGACCCGGATCCCGTCTCCGGCCGGCCAGGCGAGCGCTTCGACCCGCCCGGTCGCCGGCAGGAAGCCGGCCTCGGCGTCCTCCGCGTAGATGCGGACCTCGACCGCGTGCCCGCCCGCGCGGAGACGTCGATCGACATCGGCCTGGTCGAGGCCGATGTCGGCCAGTCGGGCCCCGGCGGCGATCGCCAGCTGGTCGGCGACGAGATCCCGGCCGGTGACGGCTTCGGTCACCGGATGCTCGACCTGGAGGCGGGTGTTCATCTCGAGGAAGGTGGCCCGGCCGTCATCGGCGACAAGGAACTCGCACGTGCCCGCGCTCCGGTAGCCCACGGCGGCCGCGAGGCGCAGCGCCGCTCCGACGATCTCCCCGCGGACGGCACGATCCAGTCCGGGCGATGGCGTCTCCTCGAGGATCTTCTGGTGACGCCGCTGGAGCGAACAATCCCGCTCGCCGAGGTGGACGCCGCCGCCGTGCCCGTCGAAGAGGACCTGGACCTCGACATGGCGCGGACCCTCGACGTACCGCTCGAGGATGAGGTGCTCGTCGGCGAAGGACGCGCGGGCCTCGCGGCGCGCGGCCGCCAGCGCGTCGGTCAGCGTCGCCAGGTCGCGCACGATGCGCATGCCCTTGCCCCCGCCGCCGGCCGACGGCTTGACGATGAGCGGCACGCCGATCCGCGCCCCGGCCGCCGTAAGCGCCTCGTCCGACTGATCGGCGTCGTCGTAGCCCGGCAGCGTGTCGATCCCGAGCTCTGCCGCGAGCCGTCGGGCGGCGGCCTTGTCGCCCATCGCCCGGATGGCTGCCGCCGGCGGACCCACCCAGCGGATGCCGGCCGCCTCCACGGCCGCGGCGAACGCGGCCTGCTCGGCCAGGAAGCCGTAACCGGGATGGACGGCATCCGCCCCGGCCGCGCGGGCGGCCGCGACCACGGCCGGGGCGTCGAGGAGGTCCACGGGAGGTGCCCCATCGAGGCCCGGCACGATCGTCCGGATGCCGAGGCGAAGGGCCGTACGGCCGATGCGCGCCGCGATCTCGCCGCGGTTCGCGACGAAGAGCGCCTGGATCACAACGGCCGGTGCGCCGCTCGCCGGCGGCACCCCCCACGCCACGAACGCGTCTAACGCGTCAGACGCGACACGCCAGCGTCCTCCGACCCGCCGTGCGGGCAGCGAACCCCGGGCGATCCAGCGCTGGACGCTTCGCGTCGTCGCCCCGATCCGGGCTGCGGCCTGGCTCGGGCTCAATTCGTCCGACATGTTGTCGCGATCGTCGCATCCGGCACGTCCTGACGCAAGCCGGCCCGGGCGCCGGCCACGACGCCGGCGCGGACCATCGAGATGCGCGGTGAGTCAGCCCGTCCGGCCGCCGAACCGCTCGCCGGCGAACCGGTCCAGCCCTGCCAGCGCCTCGGGCAGATCGGTCCGTCCGAAGCCGATCCGGAAATGGTTGCCCGGGTGGCCGAAGGTCGACCCGGGCAGGAGGAGGACGCCCTCCGCTTCGACGAGCTCGGAGGCGAACCGGTCGATCGGCGTCTCCGCGAGCAGCCGCGGGAAGCCGATCGAGCCGCCCCTCGGCCGGACCCAATCGAACGTGCCCGCCCAGCGCTCGAAGAACCCGTCGAGCAACGCGAGATTGCCCGTCACGATGGCGCGCGACCTGGCCACCACGCGCTCGCGCGCCCGGAGCGCGATGAGCGCAAGGACCTCGGCCGGCGCCGACGAGCAGATCGTGGTGTAGTCCTTGAACCCGGCGCAGCGCGCGAGGAGCGCCCGGTCCGACGTCGCGAGCCAGCCGATCCGCAGTCCGGCGAGCGCGAACGACTTGGACATGACCCCGAGCGAGACGCCCAGCCCGGGCAGCGCGTCAACGCCGGCCGGCAGCCGATCCTCATCGCGGACCTCGAGGTAGCGGTAGACCTCATCGGCCAGGAGGTGGATCCCGTGGGTGGCGCACGCGTCGGTCAGGGCCCGCCATTCCCCGGACGTCGGCAGCATCCCGGTGGGGTTGTGCGGGGCGTTGACGACCACGAGACGGGTCTCCGGACGCAGCGCGGCGATGAGCCGGTCGACGTCGAGGCCCCAGCCGTCGGCCTCGCGCAGCTCGTGGAGCGACACGTCGGCACCGGTCGCGCGACCGACCTCGTACAGGCTCTGGTAGCCCGGCCAGGTGACGATCGCGTGGTCGTCCGGCCCGAGCAGGACATTGGCCAGGCAGAAGATCGCCTCCTCCGCGCCAGCGAAGACGAGGACGTCGTCGGGCGTGACGTGCTCGTACAGCCGGGCGATCTCGGCCCGCAGGAGCGGGTGACCGGTCGACTCGGTGTACCCCAGGCGCAGGTCCGCCCAGAGCGCCCGGGTCTCGTCGTCGGCGAGCGCCAGGAGCTCGGCCATCCGCCAGCCCTCCACGTCCGAGGCGCACAGGAGGTACCGGACGGCGAACTCCCAGCGGGCGAAGAACCGTTCGAGCGCGAAGTCCGCGATCCGCACGCCGCCGCTACGCCTCGCCGTCCGGCACCCAGCCGGCGGGCCGGCGCTCGGTGAAGGCGCGGAAGCCCTCCTGGGCCTCCTCGGTCCGGCGCTGCGTGGCGATGACCCGGGCCGTGTGCCACTTCGACGATCCGTGGGGCAGGCCCCGGACCTCGCGCACGATGGACTTGGCGGCGCGCGCCGCGGTCGGGCCGGCCGCGAGCAGGTCCGCGACGGCGGTGTCCACCGCGGCATCCAGGGCCGCCTCGCCCTCCACGATCTCGTGGACCAGGCCGATCCGCTGGGCCCGCACGGCGTCGAAGCGGCGGACGCCGGGGAAGAGCGCCCGGGCGTGGCTCTCGCCGATCTTGGCGATCACGAAGGGACTGATCACCGCCGGCAGGATGCCCAGGCGTGTCTCGGTGAACCCGAAGCGGGTGCCACTCTCCGCGATGACCAGGTCCGCCACGGCGCAGAGGCCCATGCCACCGCCCAGCGCCGAGCCGTGGACCCGGGCGATGACCGGAGCCGGGCACGAATCGATGGCCTCGAACATCTCCGCCGCCGCCATCGCGTCCTGCTCGTTGGCCTCCCGATCGAGGGCCATCGCGGCGCGCATCCAGGCGACGTCCGCGCCGGCGCAGAAGCTCGGACCCGCACCGGCGAGCACGACGACCCGCAGCTCGACCGCGCCTTCGCGTCCGAACGCGGCGAACGCGGCCCGGAGCTCGGCGATGAGCGACGCGTCGAACGCGTTGTGGACGGCCGGGCGGTCGAGGGTCACCCGGGCGACCGTGCCGCCAGGACCCGTGCGCTCGATCCGCAGCCGTTCGCTCACGCGCGCATCGTAGGCTGGTAGGCTCGTCCCGTGCGCGTGAACGACCTGCTGAATCTGCCGCCGGACCTGCCGATCCCGCGCGACGACGGCGCGTGCGCCCACCTGCCGGGCATGGCGGTCCCGCCGGTCGCCCTGGTCGCGACGGACGGTTCGACCATCCGCCTCGACGACCCGACCGCCCCGCGGACCGTGGTCTTCGCCTATCCGCGCACCGGTCGCCCGGGCGAGGACCCGCCGGGCGGCCTCGAATCGTGGAACGCGATCCCGGGCGCCCGCGGTTGCACGCCCCAGGCCTGCGCCTACCGCGACCGCCACGCGGAGCTGACCGCCCTCGGCGTCCGCGTCTTCGGGCTCTCCACCCAGGACACGGCCTACCAGCGCGAGGCCGTCGAGCGGCTGCACCTGCCGTTCCCGATCCTCAGCGACGAGGCGCTCGAGCTCGGCCGGGCCCTCCGCCTGCCGACGTTCGAGACGACCGGGCTCACGCTCTTCAGGCGGTTCACCCTCATCGTGCGCGGCGGCCGGATCGAGCACGTGATGTACCCCGTCTTCCCGTCCGATCGCGATGCCGAACAGGTGATCGCCTGGCTCCGCGGACCCGGATCCGACCGGGCCTGATCGGTCGTGCTCACCGGCATCGACCACCTCGTCATCGCCACGCCGGACCTCGACGAAGCGGTCGCCGGGCTCGCCCAGCTCGGGATCGAGGCCGGCGGCGGCGGCGTCCACCCCGCACTCGGGACGCAGAACCGGCTGGCCTGGTTCGGCGACTCCTACCTCGAGCTCATCGACGTGACCGATCGCGCGCGTGCGGCGGAGTCGTGGCTCGGCGGCCCGACGGCGCGCCTGATCGACGAGCGTGGCGGCGGGTTCGTCGGGTTCGCGCTCAGCTCGGACGACCTCGAGGGGGATCTCGCGACGGTCCGCGCGAGGGGCTCGACCCTCGTCGGGCCCGTTCCGGGGGAGCGGCAACGTCCCGATGGCGCCGTGGTCCGCTGGCGTCTCGCCGTGCCGAGCCTCGTGGGTCCGACCGCCCCGCCATTCCTCATCCAGCACGACACGACCGCCGCGGAATGGACGCCCGGCGAGCGTGACGCCCGGGCGGTGGAGGTCCATCCCGTCGGTGGCTCGATCCGGCTCGTGGCCCTCCAGGTATCGATGGTCGACCCGGCGCGGGTCGCCCAGGGCTATCGCCAGGAGGTGGGTCTCGACCCCGAACCGTGGTTGGGCGAGGGCGACTGGGCACTCGCCGTCATGATCGGCGCCCAGCGGATCGTGCTGCGGCCCGCGGAGGGCACGACCGGCCCGGCCGTCGTCATCCGGCTGTCGTCGACCGGGACCCGGGGCGGCACCGCCGACCTGTACGGCTGCCGGTTCGTCATCGAGCCGTTCGCCCGCGCCTGAGGCATCGTCCGAGGCACGTCCGGCCCGCCCGCGAGCCGTCAGAGCAGGCGGATCTCGTCGCCGAGGCGGATCGTGCCGGGCTGTTCGATCTCGCCGTATACCCCGAAGTCGAGGTCCTTGCCATCTCGCAGGCCGCGGTATTCGAGGAGCGCGCGCAGCGTGTCGAGGTCCCGGGCGCCCGTGTCCGGGTCGTGGGTCGTGATCGCGCAGCGCGGGATCGGGCCGGAGATCGCCAGGACCGTCCCGCCGAGGCCGATGCGGCGTCCGATCCAGGTGTCCTCCTCGTGCTCGCCGCCGCCATCGAGCTCGATGAGGATCCGGAACCGTCGGCCGTCGACCAGGCCGGTGCCGAGCTGGTGGCCGAGCCGGCCGAGTGACCCGTCGGTCATCAACGAGGCCTGGTGCTTCGGGCGCGTGCCGCCCGGTGCGTCGGTCCGCACGAGCCGGAGCTCGCGACCGGTCAGCTCCCCGAGCGCGGCCGCCCAGGGGCCGTCGACCACGTGGCCGTGGACGGTGCGGCCGTAGAGCTGGCTCACGATCGGCTCGGCCGGGCGGACCGCGTCCTCGACGACCGTGCCGTCCGGCAGGGCGATCCGCAGGACGGAGCCGTCCGGGTCCGTCCAGGCGCCGACCTGGACGAGCGACCCGACGACGAGGGCGTCGATGAGCCGTCCCGTCGCGTCGACCAGGAAGAACCGCCGGTCCTCGGCGACGCCGTGTTCGGTCAGCTCGATCGACTCCGGGTGGAGCAGGGCGAGGCTCTTGACGGGCGAGATCGAGAGGCGCGAGACCGTGACCATCGCCCGAGTCTAGGCCAGCGGCGGCCTCGACGGCAGGGCGCCCGCCCGCTTCCCGGCCCGGCCGGCGACCGACATCACGATCCGGTACACGAGCAGGAAGACGACGACGACCGTGGCGAAGAGGTAGATCCACCAGGCCCAGCCCGCGGTGTCCGTCCCGGACCCGATACCGTGCGCCGTGGCCCCGATGAACGCCAGGAACGTCGCGTAGTGGAGCGTGCGCCAGGCCCGCTGGCCGATCCGGCGCCGGAGGTAGAAGCTCGCGACGACGACGACCGCGATCCAGAACGCGATCTGGCCAAGGCCGACCCAGACGGGCCGGTAGGTCGTGGCGAACGGGACGGCGAGCTGGGTGAGGGAGGTCGGGACGGTCCGGTCGAGGCCGAGCAGCGCGCCGTGGACACCGGCCAGGCCCAGGCCGACCGAGGCAAGGTCCTGGTGGAGGGTGAAGCTGATCGGCCGATGGGCGAAGGCATCGAGGAGCTTGGTCGAGAGGAGCAACCCGTAGATGACCGAACCGGCCAGCGCGAAGTAGGCGAGGAAGCCGAGCAATCGGGACGAGATCCAGGGGACGGCGCCCGCCTGGGTCGTCGCCACCTGGACGAGGAGTCCGATGGCCGTCGGCGCGGTCGCGCCGAGGACGATGCCGAGGCCGATCGCGGTGAGACCCCAGCGCGCGAGCGACGTGTTCGAGGAGAGGCCGCGGAACCTCATGCCAGCCACCGCAGGGTCGACGGCGAGGCCAGGACGCGATCGCGCTCGGTCAGGACGATGACCGCCAGGATGCCGGGACGCTCCATCATGGCTGCGCCCGCCTCGGATCCCAGGATCACGATGGTCTTCGCGGCGATCTCGGCCGCGCTGGCCGACTCGGCGAGGACCGTCGCCTGGACGACATCCGTCACGGCCGGTCGCCCGGTCCGTGGGTCGATGAGGTGGTGGCTCGCGCGCCCGTCGCGCGCCCAGCGGTGGACGCTCGTGCCCGAGGTCGCCAGCCCGAACCGCTGTGGACGCGACGGATCGAGGCCCGCGAGCTGGAGCACGCCGAGCTCGGCGCCGCCCTCGCGGGGATCCGCGACGCCGATCCGCCACTCCTCGCCGTGGGCGAGCGCGATGGCGAGGTCCCCGTCCGCATCGACGATCACGCACGGGTAGGCGGCGAGCATCGCCGCCGCGCGATCCGCCATCCAGCCCTTGGCGATGCCGCCGAGGTCGAAGCGGACGCCCGGACGGCGCGTGACGAGTCCGCCGCGGCGGAGCTCGACCGCCCACCGGCGATCCGGCGCCGGCGCGTCGGCGAAGGGCTCGCCCGGGCCCGCGGGGCGTTCGGCCGCGAGCCGCGCATCGAGGAGCGTCGGATCGACGATCCCGTCGCTTTCCCGGCCGGCCTGTGCGGCGCGTGCCAGGACGGCGACCAGCGTCGGGCCGACCGGGACCGTGCCGGCCGGGTCGGCATTGAGGCGGCTCAGCTCGGAGGTGGTCGTGAAGCGGGTCAGGCGATCGGCCCACGCGGCGATCCGGCGGATCGTGAGGATGGCGTCGCTCTGCGCCGCCTCGTCCTGCAGAGTCCGCCGGGGCTCCGGCGCGGCCGAGTCCGCGATTGGCGGGTGGGCGAGCCGGAGGTATACCCCGACCCGTCCGCCCATGAGATCGGCCTCGGCCGAGACGACATCCGGAGCCCCGGACGCCGGCACCCGGACGGCCGGTCGTGCTGGAAGTGCGAGTGTGGCGCTCACGGCTTGCCCGACTGCCGGGTCGTCGTGACGACGACGACCCGTGGCGCGACGGCGGGGGCGGCCTGCACGACCGCCTGCGGCGGAGCCGTCTGGCCCGGCTGGAGCTGCACGAAGCGCGTGACGTGCTTGACCGAGGCCGCCGGTGCGACCTGGGCCTGGACGGTCGTGGTCGTGGTCGTGGCGGCCGTGCCCCCGCCCGGGGGCGAGGCGATCGCGGTCGCGATCGCGCTGAACGCGGCGAGGCCGGT
>DASVIK010000347.1:0-5880 GCA_036382135.1 Candidatus Limnocylindrales bacterium
CGCCGAACCCTCCGAGGATCCCCCGGCCGACGGCGAGGCCGGCGACCTCCCATCCGAGAGCGGCCGGCCGGCGCGCGTGGCGGCCACGGAACGGCGGCGCGGCGCGCTCACGCTCATCGACGTCTGGCGTCGGCTCGCTCTCGATCTCGCCAGGGCGGAACGCGGCGAGGCGGCGAGCGTGCACGATCCGGCCCTCCTCGAGGAGATCGCCGCGGCCGCCGGAAGGATCAGGGGCGGCGCGACCGCCGCGTTCCTCGCGCGGCTCGACGAGGTGGGACGGGCGATCGACAGCAATGCCAGCCCCGAGCTGGCGATGGACGTGCTCGCTCTCGCCTGGCCGGCCGCCTGACGACCGTGGCCGGACCGACCGCGAGCGCCCGGGCAAGCCTCGAAGCGGTCGTCCGGGGCCGGGTGCAGGGCGTCGGGTTCCGCTACTTCGTCCTGGACCGGGCGATCCGCCTGGGGCTCGTCGGCTGGGTCGCGAACGAACCCGACGGCTCCGTCCGCTGCCTTGCGGAGGGCCGGCGGGCCGACCTCGAGACGCTCCTCGGGGCGCTCGGGCGGGGTCCGCTCGGCGGCCGGGTCGACGACGTCCAGGCGAACTGGGGACCGGCGCACGGGACGTTCGCGCAGTTCACGGTCCGGGCCGGCGGGCACTCCGGCGACTGACCTCCCCGCGCGACCTCGGTCGGACCCCGCTCATGGCAGGCCGGCGATGAGGCCCCCGTCGATCGCGGCGAACGTCCCGGTCTGGTAGCTCGCCCGCTCCGAGGCCAGCCAGGCGACATACGCCCCGAGTTCCTCGGGCCGTCCGTACCGACCGGCCGGGATCGACGCCATCTGGGCCGTCCGGACCTCCTCGACCGACTGGCCGCTCCGCTCGGCGCGCGTCGCGTCGAGGCTGTCGATCCTGGGCGTCGCGAGGCGTCCGGGCAGCACGCCGTTCACCGTCACCCCGTCGGCGGCGATCGCGCGGGCGGTCGTCTTGCACCAGGCCATGAGGGCGCCGCGCGCGGCGTTCGAGTAGACGAGCTCGGCGATGGGCTGGCGGACCCCCGAGCTGAGGATCGTGACGATCCGGCCCCAGCCCTGGGCGCGCATGGCCGGCATGAGGAGCGTCGCGAGCTCGATCGGCGTCGTGGCGAGCAGCTGGAAGGCGCGGGCCCAACCCGCCGGGTCGGTGGCGGTCGGGTCGGTCGTGGGCGGGCCGCCGGCGTTGAGAACGAGGATGTCCACGGCACCGAGGCTCGCGACCGCGGCGCCCGCCACCATCGCCGCCGCCCCCGGATCCGCCGCATCGGCGTCCACCGTGACGACCTCGACGCCGAAGCGCGAACGCAGGTCGGCCCCCACGGCCTCCAGCCGCTCGCCGCCGCGCGACCAGATGACGAGCCGGCAGCCCTCCGCCGCGAGCGCCTCCGCGCAGGCCCGCCCGAGACCGGACGATGCCCCACCCACGAGCGCTCGCCGCCCGGCGATCCCGAGGTCCACGATCCCTGCCTCCAGTCCTGGTATCGCAGCGTTGCGGTATGCCGCCATGGCCCCATCGGATGAGGCGACCGGGACCACTTCGCTATCTCGTCCTGCCAGCCTCACGGCGATGCTGGCTCCATGGTGGCCCCCATTCCGCCCTCGGCCGAACTTCCGGCACTCTACCGTGCCGTCCTCGATGGAGTGGCCGCCCTGGAACGCCGGGGTGAGCGTCCGCTCGCGACCTCGATCCGCCGGCAGGCCATCGCCGCATACGCCAACGCGTGGGACGACCGGCATCGCGAACGGCTCGTCGGCCTCCTCGAGCGCGTGCGCCGTGAGCTCGCGCGGGGCGACAGCCGCCACGAGCGCGCCGCCGAACGCCGCCTGGCCCCCGCCGCCGATCGCTGAGTCGACCCCGCACACGGGGCCGACCTCTGCCGCGACCTGATCGCCGACCCGCCCGCGAGGCCGTCCCCGTCCGCCGTCGGGACACCGCGGTCCCCGACTCGGGTACGCTGGCGGCCATGGCCACGACGATGCGCGGGCTCCTCGATCGCGCCATCGAGACACTCGACGCGCTCGGCACCCTCGGCGAGGACGTCGAGGACGAGTGGACGTACGTCACGGACCTGGTCGCCGCCCAGCTGTTGCGCCTCGAGGCCATCGCCGAGCGTCGCGGCGACGAGACGGTCGGGGAGGCCGCGGAGCGGGCCGTCGAGCTGGCCGCCGAGGAGGTGGGCCTCATCTCCGACCCGCACCGGGCGATCGACTGGCTGTCGACCTTCCCCGAGCTCGTGGCGCTGGCCGTCGGCGAGCCCGTGGGCGGGGCCCCGGTCGCCGGCCCGGCCGGGGGCAGCTAGGCCGCGATGCGCTTCCAGGACGCGTCACCCGACGCCCGATCGGTCGTCTACGCGGGCATCCAGGCCGACCCGCTCGTCGCCCGCCTTGCCGCGCTGCTCACGGTCGCGTCCCCCGCCCAGTGCATCCTCGCCCGCGCGGTCATGAACGGCCAGCGCACCGAGCCCGCGGTCTGGCGGGCGATGGTCCCGACCTGCTTCCCCGACGCTCATTCGGAGGCCATCCTGGCGGCCTCGCTCGAGGTCGCCGAGCGCGGCGAGCAGGTCCGCTCCCAGTTCCGCGGCGCCGTCGTCGAGGCCGTCACCCAGGCCCTTCTCCAGGGCCGGCCGGCCCGCTCGGCCCCGGGCGTCGTCCGCCGGGAGCGGCGCATCCTGTTCGATGGCGTGCGGGCCGAGATCCACCCCTATGACGTCACCGTCGAGGTGACCGGCGCGGCGGAGGCCTACGACTGCAAGTGGGGCGCCCGCGGCATCAATGCGGACGTCCTGTACCAGCTCGACGACGCCCGGACCCATGCCGCCGAGGAGGAGGAGCCGCTGTCCGTGGCCCTCGTCGTCTTCGATTCGGCGCTGGCCGCCGAGGTCCGCCTGGACCGCCAGACGGCGCCCCACGAGCTGATCCGGCTCGTGACGATCGAGACGCTCCGGACCCTCGGGGCGCGCCCGTCGTGACCGCGACCGTGCCCGACCCCGCCACGATGCACTTCGCCCGGGTCCCGTACCGCGCCCGGTTCGACGAGTGCGGGCCCGACGGGCTCGCCCGCCCATCCGCCCTCCTGCGCTGGGCCCAGGACGTCGCCTGGATCCACTCGGAGCGCCTCGGCTTCGGCCGCGAGTGGTACGCGGAGCGCGACATGGCCTGGGTCGTGCGAGCCGTCGAATTGGCCCTGAACGCGCCGATCAAGATGGGCACGACGGTCGAGGTGGAGACGCGGGTGATCGGCATGCGCCGGGTGATGGCCCGCCGGCGGACGGAGGTGCGTGCCCCGGACGGGTCGCTCGCGGCCTCGATCCTCAATGACTGGGTGATGACCGACGTCCGACGCGCAGCGCCGGCGCGGGTGCCCGCGGAGTTCCCGGCGCTGTTCGGCGTTCCGCCGGAAGGCTACGAACCCATCCGCGTCTCGCTCCCCGCGATGCCGGGCGACGCCCCCCGGATCGCCGTCCAGGCGCGCGCCCACGAGATCGACCCGATGGCCCACGTCAACAATGCCGTCTACCTCGACTGGCTCGACGAGGCCGTGGGCGCGACGGGCGAAGCCGGCGCCACGGCGATCGCGACGCTGCCCCGGACCTACCGCCTCGAGTACCTCCTGCCGGTCGGCCGGGGCGTTGCCCACGTGGCCACGCCGTGGCCGATGGACGGCGGCGGCTGGGCGTACCGGCTCATCCGCGGGGACGGGCCCGACGCGCTGCGGGGCATCCTGACGACGGGCTGAGAGCGCTCGGTGCGCCATCGCACCACGTCGCCGGCGACAGGGCCCCACCGGAGCCCACCGGACCGCACCGTTCTGCAGCACCACCGGTACCTTGGTACTGCCTCGGCGCGGGACGTGCGTGCACGCACCGGCCCCGGAGGGCTCCGGTCCTATGTGGACGAGGCGCGTGATGGGACCTACGTCCTATGGCGCGCATAGCCCTTCCGGGGCAACCATGCACGCTGTAGCCGGACCATCGGCATCGGGAGCCGAGCGGATCACCGGGACCGGGCCCCCGCCCGCCCAGCGACCACGTAGGACCGAACCCCGAAGATGTCGCTCCCTGCCGATCTCTCGCCTGCTCTGAGCCTGCTCATCGGCGTCGTGGCTGCGGGGATTCTCGGCGCCATCGCCGGGGCGTCCGGGTACGCGGCCATCCTCGGCCGGCGCCAGACACGCCGCCTCGCGCGCCTGGCCGATCGGCTCATGAACGCGACCGACGCGCGCGACCTCGTGCGCACGTCGGGGATCCGCGACAGCCGCCTCAAGGCGAGCCTCGGCCGCCTCGCCGAGCGGATGACCGAGGCCTGGACGATGGCCACGATGGACCTGCTCACCGGGGTCATGAACCGGCAGGCCCTGCTCGCCCGCCTGGACGCGGAGCTCGATCGGGCCGCTCGGTACGGCCACCAGCTCTCGATCATCCTCGTCGACATCGACCACTTCAAGCGCCTCAACGACACCCACGGCCACATCGCCGGCGACCAGATGCTCCACGCGGTGGCCGAGGTGCTGCGGGCCAGCGTCCGCGGCGTGGACATCGTCGGGCGCTACGGTGGCGAGGAGTTCATGGCGGTCCTGCCGGAGACCGACGTCGACGCCGCGGCCAGCCTGGCCGAGAAGCTCCGTCGATTCGTCTCCCTGCGCAGCCTCACCCTCGAGGACGGCAGCGTCGTCAGCGTGACTCTCTCGGCCGGCGTCGCCGGCGGGTTCGGCGGCCATCTCGACCTGGTGACCCTCGTCCGCGACGCCGACAACGCGCTGTACAGCGCCAAGGCTCTCGGGCGCGACCAGGTGTTCGTGTTCCACGAGATCCAGGACGAGGGGCTCATCAAACGGGCGGCGATCGCCCCGAGTGCCCGGGAGCAGGCGGTCGAGGTCGGCCGGGTCGCGATGGGCGCAGCGACGGCCTCCCTGACCGCGGCCCTCGGCGACCGGGCCGGCTGGTCGGGCAAGCCGTCGTCGATGATCGCCAGCGCCGCGACCGAGCTCGGTCGAGCCGTGGGCCTGACCGAGAGCGACCTCGAGCGCATCCGCGTCGCGAGCCTCCTCCACGATCTCGGCAAGCTGGCCATCCCGGAGGCGATCCTGACCAAGCCGAGCGAGCTCGACGAGCCGGAATGGCGCGTGATCGCCGAGCATCCGAAGATCGGCCAGGTCGTCCTCGAGCAGGCGGGGGCCCTGCGTGACGCGGCGACGATCGTCCTCCATCACCACGAGTGGTACGACGGACGCGGCTACCCGCACGGCCTGTCCGGCGCGGAGATCCCGGTCGGAGCGCGGATCGTGGCCATCGCCGACGCTTACGAGGCGATGGTCGCCGGCCGCCCGTACCGCACAGCGATCAACCACTCGGAGGCCATCGCGGAGCTCCGGCGACACGCCGGGATCCAGTTCGACCCGGAGCTCGTCGAGGTGTTCGCCGACCTGTTCGCGGCCTCGATGCCGTTCCCTGTCGAGGCGTACGGCGCGCTCCTCGATCGCGGACACGCGCATCCGCACCTGGATCCCGACCCGGTCGACGAGCGCGCCCACGGCGAGATCCACGACGCCCTGCACGACCGGCGCCGACGGGTGGTCCGGGCGCCGAAGGCCGAGAAAGCATCACCGAAGGGCAAGGCCGGCTGACCCACCCGGTCGCCGCCGCGGCGGCTATCCTCGTCCGGCCCGCCCATCAGGACTCCCGAGCGAAGGCCCGGGGTGACCCGGGCAATGGGGATGCGAGGAGGCCGCCGATGTCCCGCCAGCTCTTCCACGGTGGCCGGCTGTTCGATGGCAGCGGTTCCGCGCCGGCCCTCGCCGATGTCGTGGTCGAGGACGGCCTGATCGCGGCCGTCGGGACCGGGCTCGAC